>NZ_JASJFF010000588.1:0-5243 GCF_030065435.1 Microcystis sp. M53603_WE2 | reverse complement strand
TAAATATACTCAAAAAAGCTACGATAGGGCATATCGGAAGCTGGTCGTTAGACCTAAACGCTTGGGGAGATTTAAGCTCTATTTTGGTTGGTAGAAATACCTGCTAAGACAACTTGAGTCAGTGAACCAAGAATCCCTCGCTTTTAGCGACGGGAGTGTCAAAAACCTTACATCGAAGACCAACGCTCTGAGCAGCCAGAGCAATATCGGATTGTTGGCTTTGCGGGCGGAACGTTAACAACATTCATCGTAGAATACAGAGTCGATGAAGTCGGTGATTACATTTGGGTTGTCACCGCTTGGAAATCAACTAAACAGGAGCGCAAAAGCTATGAGGAAACAGTCAACTGAAATTAAAGATATTGAGGAAATTGCTCAACAAGCACATCTAGGGAAAGATGTCTCTGAGCATTTCACAGGTAATTTTCAGGTTAAGCAACAGATTAATCTTGATTTTCCCCCGGAATTACTACGAAGCATAGATGTAGAGTGTCAATTGCAGAACATGAATCGTCAGGATTGGATCAAGATGGTTTGCGTTGAAAAACTCCGTGCAATTCAATCTAGCAGAATAGCCAATACTGTTTAGTGGGGTCAAAGTATCCTACGCTACAATTTAATAAATCTTTACATTCCTCTCCCTAGCTTAGGGATTGAAACAAACCTTACAATCTCCTGATTTATACATTGCTTTGGGAGAATTGAAAGGTGGGATTGATCCCGCTCGAGCAGATGAACATTGGAAAACTGCTCGTACTGCTTTGCAGAGAATTGATGATGCTTTTAGAAAAATCTCTAAGCATCCTTATACTTTTTTTATCGGCGCTGCTATTGAAACAAAAATGGCTAGGGAAATTTATCAGCAATTAGAGACGAAAAAACTCACCAATGCCGCTAACTTAACCAATGATAATCAACTGGTTTCAATTATGCGTTGGCTATGCCATCTTTAACCTAGTTAACATCTAGAACATTACCCCTCAAATAAAGTCCAGTTGGGTTGGTTAGCAATGCATAAACCACCCAATTCTGATTAGATGGCAAGAAGAATTAACCAGCCTAATCTTCGTGTCTTTGTGTCTTTGTGTCTTTGTGGTTATTCTCTGCGATCGCTTATTGATTTTGCCTCAATCTTTGTCCCACTATTTGTGATAGTATATAGTTAGACTTCGACCATTTGGGAGAGGCAAACTATGATAGAGTATAATTTAGATGCCGCGCATAGCATTCTGTATATGCAACCTACATCTGCACTTGCGGCGGAAGATTTCATCAAGATTGCGGAGGCAGTGGACCCCCACATTGAAGCCACTGGTGGCCTTGCTGGCGTAATCATCGAAGTTCCCACGTTCACTGGTTGGGAGAGTTTTGGTGCCTTGGTTGCTCATTTCCGGCTGATACGCGACCATCACAAGTACGTCAGTAAGGTTGCAGTGGTGACTGATTCCACTCTGGTTAAACTGATTGAAAGTCTGGCTTCCCACTTTGTCGCCGCTGAAGTCAGGCAGTTCCCATGGGGGGAAACTGAGGTGGCGAACCAATGGATCTTGGGCGGCTCCTGATTCCCTTGCAGTACAATAGACATTTCCAGAAATTAACCTCAATCTAGCCTGAATTTTGGAGGTGTCTAATACACGGTTAGACCGAACCGCTGGTCCCCTAGGAGATATACTTGATCTGGATTCTTCGAGTTCTGCAATATCCGGGATTGGGGTTTTAACTTCTAGTCTGGTTTCTGGTACAAACTACTACCTTTCTGGTAGCTACAGTGGTAATGTCTTCACCATCAGCACCGATGGTAGTAGCTTAGATGCACTGATTATTCAAGGTGCTGAGGCTGCTTTTTCAAGCAACGCTTCCTCGGTTCTTTTGAGATTGGTTAATAGTAATAATCTGGTGGCAGGTAACTTTATTTAACTTCATCGGGGAGATGAAGTGGGCCCTGAGAGTGAGTTAGCAATGCGTAACCCACCGCCATGATTCTGGGCAGTGCCAAATTGCTGTGTTAGAGTGATAAATACTAGGAATAATCGGTAAATCTTCCAAAGATATCTACTATTTTTGTGTAAAAGTAGTAGAAACTATGGGATTATCCTCAGAGGATTGGTCAGTGGAGAGAGAACCTAAATAATCACTCCACCATCTCTTGACAAATGACCTTAATTGTGCATTACTATATCTCGCTCCATCCTGATATTTTTCTGAAGCTAGAAGGGTATATTAAGAAGGTGAGAGATTCCGATCAACGCCTATTGAGATAAATCTATTATGCTGATTTACTTTATTCATGGAGTGGCCACAAGAGATGCTAGTTATGCCAATAAATTAATCAAACTAATTGAAGAAGAATGTAAACGCAAAAATCTGGCGATTCCCTACTGTTATGCAGGATTTTGGGGAAATGTCCTCAAAGGAACCGAAAAATTATGGCGAGATATCGAGCAAGAATTACAGACACAAAAACAGAAAAATATTAATTTTAACCCCGAGCAATCCTTTCGCTATCAAAATTTTAGAAAAGAGTATTTATCTTATTTTATTGGTGACGCATTTAGCTATTTAGGCAGCGATCGAGGAAACCAAATTCGCCGCATTATTGCCGACCAATTAATCGATCTTGTTCAAGCTTATCCCCAGGAAACCGAATTACATATAGTTGCCCATTCTTTGGGTACTGTAATCCTTTGGGATCTGTTATTTTCCGAGCGTTTTGACCCTCAGGATCCCGCTCACAAAATTCGTGATCTTATCGGTAAAGAACGGGGCAAACTTTCCCTATCTACTGTAACAACAATGGGTTCACCGATCCCATTTTTAAATCTAACTCTAGGCATTGATACTAATCAAATTGAAAAATTTATTACCCAGCATCAAGGCCAGCGTTTGCTCTGGAATAATCTGATCAATTCCTCCGATATTATCGCTTATCCAATTCGTCCTCTTTTTGATTCTATAACCGATGTATCCAAGATTTTAATGAGCGATTATTATCTAGAAGCGACTGGCAATATTTTTGATTCTGTAGAAATTGCTGCCGTAGTCTTGAATTCCCTTAATGCTCATACCTATTACCTAGCATCAGATAAAGTGGCCAAAAATATCGTAGAGACAATTTATTTTAATCAGCAGGATTATAATCATGGCGATAGTTACAGTCATAACACTTGTGTTGATCTTGCCATAGAAAGAATAGCTAAAATATCTGGAGTGACTAAAGATCTGGTAAAAATGAAACCTCTAAAAGAAAAAATATTACTAGAAGGTAAATTTAAAGATGCCAGTGGTTATATTTATTTAAGCTCAGATTTATATCGTGTTCATCATGTTTATATACAGGACAATCACCAAAATATCGTATATGCTGTATATGTGGGCTGGATTCATGTAGAGGGATTGAAAAATTCTGTCACCGAAATCATCAGACAGCTATGTTATGTCAACGATGAAGCAAAGAATAGCTAATAGCTGCGCTATACTGCCATTATTGAGATTAAACCAGCATTTATGAGTCAATCCCCCCGCATTCTAGCACTGGATTTTGATGGTGTTCTTTGTGATGGCATGATCGAGTATTTTCAGATTAGCAAACGCACCTATGAAACCCTTTGGCCGGAAATAATTCCCGAGGATTTTTTCCCTAGTTTTTCGCAACTTCGTCCCGTTATCGAAACCGGTTGGGAAATGCCTTTACTGTTGCGATCGCTTGTTCTCGGTATTCCCGACGGGGAAGCTTTAAATAATTGGCCGTCAATTCGGCAAAATCTGCTAGAAAGGGAGAAAATAGCGAAAAAAGTTCTCTCAAATGCCCTCGATGGTCTTAGGGATCGATGGATTGAGTCGGATCTAGAGTCTTGGTTAGCCTTACATCAATTTTATCAACCCGCGATCGATCGCCTGGCCTCTCTTTTAGACTCGGATTTTTTGGTTTATATTATCACTACAAAAGAAAGCCGTTTTGTCAAGCAATTGTTACAAAAAGTAGCAATTAATTTTCCGGCAGCGAGATTAATTGGCAAGGAAATTAAACAGCCGAAATACCTGACTATTCAGCAAATACTGGCTGATTTACCGGAATCCCCCGCTAATTTGTGGTTTGTCGAGGATCGTCTCGATGCGTTGGAATTAGTACAGCAACAAGCAGATTTAAACGATGTGGGCTTATATTTAGCCGATTGGGGATATAATACGGCTCAAATGCGCCAAAAAGTTGCTCAAGATACCCGTATTAAGCTGTTATCCCTAGCTCAATTTGCGGCAGACTTTACCCACTGGCAGAGTCGGTGACGAGGAATATGACACTGATAACTGATAACTGATAACTGATGCTGCTATACTAAAAAGCGTAGTCGTTATGAGTTGCATTTACGGTTATGACTGTCGAGAATTTAGTCATTATTGGTTCGGGACCCGCGGGATATACGGCGGCGATTTATGCGGCGCGTGCGAACTTAAAACCCTTGATGTTTGAGGGTTTCCAAGCGGGAGGCATTCCGGGGGGACAATTGATGACCACCACAGAAGTAGAAAATTTCCCCGGTTTTCCCGAAGGAATCACCGGTCCGAAGCTGATGGAAAGAATGAAGGAACAGGCCGAAAGATGGGGGACCCAATGCTATACCGAAGATGTTATCTCGGTGGATTTAAGTCAGCGTCCTTTTACCATTCGTTCCACGGACCGGGAAGTTAAGGCCAATAGTATTATTATCGCCACGGGAGCCACTGCCAAACGCTTAGGATTACCCAGCGAGGCCCAATTCTGGAGTAACGGGATTTCCGCTTGTGCTATCTGTGACGGTGCTACACCGATATTTAGAGAGGAAAACCTCGCTGTGATTGGTGGCGGTGACTCGGCGGCAGAAGAAGCCGTATATTTAACTAAATACGGCTCTCACGTCCATTTATTGATACGCGGGGAAGCGATGCGTGCCTCGAAAGCAATGCAGGACCGGGTGTTAAATAATCCGAAAGTTACCGTTCATTTTCACACCCAAGCACTGGATGTGTTCGGTACAGACAGTAAAATGGCAGGACTACGCATTAAAAACTCGCAAACGGGAGAAATCAGGGAATTAGCCGTTAGAGGGTTATTTTATGCCATCGGTCACACTCCCAATACTTCCCTATTCCAAGGACAACTAGAATTAGACGAGGTGGGTTATGTGAAAGTCAAACCGGGGACCGTTGCTACCAGCGTCGAGGGGGTTTTTGCCGCAGGAGACGTGCAGGACCACGAATACCGTCAG
>NZ_JASJFF010000297.1:0-2590 GCF_030065435.1 Microcystis sp. M53603_WE2 | reverse complement strand
TCAGTCTGTAGAGCGACCATAAGACCAGAACAGAGTAAATCTGTTAAGGCAGGTGCGGAACCCCGCAAGGGAAAGAAGCAGAAACCTAAATCGTGAGGTTTGGGAATCGCCGTCCGTTTTACGGCGGCGAGGATGTCAATCTATAGCTTATTTTACAGCAAATTCAGTATAGGGTCGAATATGTTCGGGTTTAAAGGCAAGGACAATTTGCTCTTTAGGAATACCAGCGGCTAATAAATCAGTGGCAATACCGTCTTCGGTTCCGTCTCGTTGTATCCAGATTTTACCATTAATAATTTGTAAATGCAGTAAACAGCCATGTACTCTTTCTCGGTTATCCCAACCTTCTAAGAGAATTAGATAGTTATCAGAGTCTTTGTCAATAATGAGGAGGCGGTTTACCTCTCCAGTAGCATAGCGCAAGTTTGCATAATAACGGAGAGATTCAATAATAATTTTTCTCATATTTTCTAACCTATCCATCTTAAAATAACCTCCTCAATTTCGTCAAAAATTAATAATTTTAATCGTTTGTTGTCTAATAAAACTTGACCAATAGGATCTTCAAAAATATCGGCAAAAGCTTGTTGATGAATTGCTAAATATAAAGTTCTTTCAGATTTTAGTTTTGTCAATAAATCATAGTATAAAATATATTGTCCTAATGCTTTTTCTAAGTCGTCGATAGATGATTTGCCAACAAAACTTTTAATTTCAATGGCAATTTTTTGATTGTCTTTTTCGGCGGCAATAATTTTTTCTGCTCCCAAGTCAATATATAAATCTCTTTTTCCCCAGCGAATAATTAGGGGGTCATGGGTAATTGTCCAGCCATCTTTGTCTAAGGCAGTTCTCACGGTATCATGATAAATATCTTTTGCTGGCATTTTTATTATAACTGATGATTATTAGAGATGCAGCGATTTTGGTACTGTTGAAGAATCGGTGATTCGTCTTTTTCATCTCGTTCCCAGTTTCTACCTGAAGCATACATTAAGGCAGAACCTTGATACAAGCAAGTTAAATTGATTTTATTTATCCATTTTTGCCTTGAGAAATTCTTCTAATTTCTTCATGTCTTCTTGACTAGGAGTAAGGGTAAATCTAGTTACACCTGATTCAGTTCGCATTCTATCCATATAAATTCTTAGGGCTTCATCATCTTCTCGATGGGAGAGGACATATTTTCTTAATTCTGGGCGAGACATTTGGTAAAAATCAGGTTGATGATTCATCTTCAAACTCCACATTAGTGAGCAAGATGCTCACATTACTATTTTCATCATACCGAAATAGATGAATATCGGTATAGAAGTTATACAGGGTTTGACACATTCTAAGGCAAGTAAGCATCTGTTCGGGAGTGGGTATCATTATTGATGGCTTTTTCCTCCAATTTACGAGTTTATACTTGTAATAAGTATAGCATAATACTGGATTGAAACAGCGGCACAAGCATAACAGTTAAGTACCTAAGCAAAATTAATTACACATATCTAACCACCTCTTGCCTCTTGCCTTTTGCCTTTTGCCTATCTTCACTAGGAAATTTATTTTGCACGACTACTTAACAGTTAACTGTTAACTGTTAACTGAATAAACCGTCCTCGACGACGCAACTACCCGCAGCCCGATGTTGTAGTAGTTATAATCGGGAGTGTTCTTGCTGCGGACGGCACAACGGCAGCTTTCCTGTTTGACAGTCCACGAACCGCCCCGCATCAACTTATATTGAGAATTTTTTCCACTTAACCCCGCCCAGCCATCTGTTGGTATGCCTTCATAATTATCATGCCAATCATCTGAACACCATTCCCAGACGTTCCCGTGCATATCATAAAGTCCAAAGGCATTCACGATTTGAAACCTGCCTACGGCCGTCGTCCTTGCAGGAGCGGTTTGCTCGTAATTTGCCAAAGCGGGGTCAATTTTCCAACCAAAATGATAGGGCGGATAAATCGGATTTTGAATTGATTCTTCACTGATAACTGATAACTGATAACTGATAACTGACCTACAGGCGTATTCCCACTCTGCCTCACTGGGTAAACGGTATTGATAGCCTTTTCCTTTTTCCTCTGACCAGCGTGATAGTCTCTCACAAAATTCCACTGCTTCATACCAACTAATACATTCTACTGGTCGGCGGCTATACCCTTTATAGTATGAAGGTTCTGGGTTGAGATCCCGTTCAACTTTAGGCAAAGAAGCCACTGCTCGCCACTGCGCCTGCGTTATCGGATATTTGCCCATCAGAAAGGGAGAAATCTTGACCTTGTGTTGCGGGCGTTCATCTGAATATACTCCTTCCTCTCCTTCAGAAGAACCCAGCCAAAACTCACCGCCGGGAACTTCCACTATTTCTAGGTTTATTCCGTCTTCTAACTCTTCGATTACTGTGGCTGGTAGTTCGTTTTCTGCGATGATTGAGAGGGCAATTTTTCCTTGCTTATAGCGGGTTTCAGTTGAATGAGGTACAGCATGGATGACTAGGTAGGCTCTTTAAAAGGGGTATCGCAATAGCAACAATGGGTAAACCAGTGATGGATGTCTCGCAATGTAATCTGACTAAAGGCTTGAACGATCGCTT
>NZ_JASJFF010000902.1:0-1929 GCF_030065435.1 Microcystis sp. M53603_WE2 | reverse complement strand
TTGGTACACAAAACAAGGGCAACAAAGCCTGAAACGACTGGCTACTGACGACCGGCTACTGACTCCTACCCCCAGGAAAAACTTTTTCAGCAGACCCTATTTATTCTCCGTTTTGCCTTTTGCATGAGTAGAAAACGGGTTTCTCCGAGAAACCCGTTTTCTGTGCGTTACTCAACGGATTTAGTATGATAACTGATTCAAGGCTGCCTCCTGTCTCCTGTCTCCTGTCTCCTGTCTCCTGCCTCCTGTCTCCTGACTTAGCCTTTCAGCAATAAATCGCTAATTTCCGACTGACAATGACCAATTAAACGATTAATCGCTTTTTTTCCTTGTTTACCTTGATAATCTGAGCGATCGCTTTCAGTAATTCCATAGGGACGACCGATCGCCACCTTGACACGATGATAAAAGACAACGGGATGCCAACCGTCTTGATCGAATAAAGGTTCCGTGGTATCTAACCAGCGCAGCAAACGCACGGGAAAAGGACTAATAACAGTTTCCGACTCGGAGAGAATAGCCACAGGTAAGACCGATAGATTCTCCACGGGACAACGCAGGGCTAAATGGGCAAATCCGCTTTGAAAAGGGCTAATTTGACGAGGAGCAGTCAAATTTAACATCGGCGATCCACCTTCTGGAAATAAACCGATCCATCGTCCGGACTGTAAAAAATCCGTTGCTTGCCGAAAAAAAGTCCGGTGGCGTTTTTCAGGGGTATCAAAGGGAAAACAGCCCAATTCTCCGATTAATTCCCGCAAAAGCGGCGTTTTTCCCATGTAGTGATGACAGGCGATCGGGAGAGTTTTGCCCAAAGCTTGAATTAAGATCGGCGCGTCCAAAAAGCTACGATGGTTACTTACCACGATCGCCACTCCTTGGCTGGGTAGATTTTCTTGACCGACGGTAAACAGACTCGTGCGCGTGGTATCAAGAATTAAACGAGAGGTGGATAGGGGGGTAAGCAGCTTCATGGAAAAAAAAATCGGCCTTAAGATTGTTTTTATTGACTTAGATCACAACTAAAGGATAAAACAGAATTAGAGGATCATAAAATATAGGGATTATGTCCCAATCATCTACGGATCAGCCTCGGGGCAGCCTCGTCTATTTAAAAAAATAAATTTCATGAATGATTTGAATGAGCGAAAAACATTTGCTTTGACAACACCTCTTTATTATGTCAACGATATCCCTCACATCGGTAGTGCCTACACAACGATCGTAGCGGATGTTATGGCACGATGGCAGCGGTTACAGGGCAATTCTGTCCTCCTGATTACAGGAACCGACGAACACGGACAGAAAATCGAACGGACTGCGGCAGCCAAAGGACTCGCTCCCCAGGAACACTGCGATCGCATTGCCACCAGTTTTGCCCATCTCTGGGCAAAGCTACACATCCAGTATGATCGCTTTAGTCGCACCACTGCCCCCCGTCATCAGGCAATTGTTAACGAATTTTTTGAAAGAGTCTGGGAAAAGGGCGATATCTATCTCGATCGCCAACAGGGTTGGTATTGCGTCGCCTGTGAAGAATTTAAGGAAAAAAGAGAACTGTTAGATAATGGCTGTTGTCCCATTCATACTAACCTAGCCGCCGAATGGCGCGACGAGGAAAACTATTTTTTCCGTCTCTCTAAATACCAAGCACAACTAGAACAACTTTACCAAGAACAACCCGATTTTATTCAACCGGAAAGCCGACGTAATGAGGTTCTCAACTTCGTCAACCAAGGACTACAGGATTTCTCCATTTCTAGGGTTAATGTCGCTTGGGGGTTTCCTATTCCCCACGATGGTCAGCATACCATCTACGTTTGGTTTGATGCCCTTCTTGGCTATGTTACCGCCCTTCTCGACCCCGAAGACGAACCCACCCTAGAAAATGCCTTGGCCAAATGGTGGCCGATCGATCTGCATCTGATC
>NZ_JASJFF010001240.1:0-1555 GCF_030065435.1 Microcystis sp. M53603_WE2 | reverse complement strand
GAACTTGATACAGGCAACCCTGCACCAGTTAAGGGTTTTTGAGGCTACCGCTCGACACAGTAGCTTTACCAAGGCGGCCGAGGAGTTATTTATCACTCAACCTACCGTCTCAACCCAAGTCAAACAACTCACAAAAGCTGTGGGTTTACCGCTATTCGAGCAAATTGGCAAACGTTTATTTTTAACCGAAGCGGGTCAGGAATTACTGTTCACCTGTCAAGAGATTTTTAATAAATTGGACAACTTTCAAATGAAAGTGGCCGATATTAAGGGAACTAGACAGGGAAAGCTGACTTTAGGCGTAATTACTACCGCTAAATACTTTGTACCGCGATTACTGGGGGCATTCTGTCAACAGTATCCCGGTATTGACATCGCCCTGCAAGTGACTAATCATCAGAAACTGCAAGAGCGAATGTTAAACAACGAGGATGACCTCTATATTCTCAGTCAACCGCCGGAAGAAGTGGAACTTTGTTCTCAGTCTTTCCTCGAGAATCCCCTAGTGGTGGTGGCGCGACGGGATCATCCATTGGTGGGTAAGAAAAATCTCCCCCTTGAATCCCTCAACCAGCAACCTTTTATTATGCGCGAATCGGGATCTGGAACCCGTCAAGCGGTACAAAAATTATTTAATCTCCACGATATTAAAGTTAAGGTGCGCTTGGAATTAGGCAGTAACGAAGCCATTAAACAGGCTATTTCTGGTGGTTTGGGGCTATCGGTACTATCTAAGCACACTCTCATCTCGGAAGGGGAAAACGGCGAATTAGCCATCCTCGACGTGGAACAGTTTCCAATTCAGCGCAATTGGTACGTTTGTTATCTGGCCGGAAAACAACTTTCCGTGATTGCCGATGCTTTTTTAAAATACCTGCTGGAAGCTAGTCAAACTATCCCGATTAATGCCTCGTTAAAAAATGGTGACAGCTTATTAGTGAGCCATTAAACCTTAAACTTTAATTCAGGATCATTTTTCTTCTTGAGGTGTTTATATGTTCGAGTCCTTCAGCCAGACTATCTGGTTGGTACCTCTTTACGCCTTTGCGGGCGCACTTCTCGCTCTACCCTGGTCTCCCGGTATTATCCGGCAAACCGGCCCGCGACCGGCCGGTTATCTGAACTTGATCATGACCTGCTGGGCTTTTTTGCATAGCCTTTTTGCTTTAATCGCCGTTTGGGGTCGTCCGCCCCAATCTATAGCATTTAATTGGCTAAATGCCGCAGATTTAAGCATATCTTTAGATGTGCAGATTTCGGTCGTTAATATCGGGGCTTTACTGCTAATTACTGGCTTAAACCTCGCCGCCCAGGTATATGCGATCGCCTATCTAGAAATGGATTGGGGTTGGGCAAGGTTTTATTCTCTCGTCGCCCTCTTTGAAGGGGGTATGTGCGCCCTCGTTATCTGTAATTCGCTATTTTTCAGCTATTGTGTGCTAGAAGTTCTCACCCTCGGCACTTATCTGCTAATTGGTTTCTGGTTCAATCAATCTCTGGTGGTAACGGGGGCGCGGGATGCTTTTCTAACCAAACGGATTGGCGATTTAATCCT
>NZ_JASJFF010001253.1:0-7196 GCF_030065435.1 Microcystis sp. M53603_WE2 | reverse complement strand
TTGGCAAGAACCACAATTCGATCGAGCCAGAAGATTTTGTTAAATGTAACCCCATTTACACCTCCACTTTCACTTCCTTTGTCTCTGTTTTTTCTTGTGGTGGGGTAACTATCACAGGTGGCACTGGTTGGGCGGTGTTGAGAGTCGGTGTAATATCGACGTAGTTAATCACCGCCCCTAAAATTTTCACTTCCGCTTCTGTTAACTGGTTAATTGCTTCACTCAAGAGACTAGAACGAGTTATCGCCTGGCGCGTTACCAGAATAATCCCGTCCGCTAGTTCCTCTAAGAGAAGCGCATCATTACAGCTAGACAGAGAAGGAGTATCAACAATCACCAGATCGAAACGGCCGCGAGAATCTTTGAGAATTAATTGTAATTCACTCGATTCAATGATAGCTGCCGCTTGTTTGTGCGGACCGGGACTAGGCAAAATGGAAAGGTTTTCAATATTTGGGGCCAGCCGGATCGATTTACTTTTTGCCCCGTAGTAAAGTAGGGGTTCTCGGAAAGAATTGGGATCGGGAGTGACTCCGATTTCTTCGGCCTTAGAAGGATTTCTCAGATCTCCTTCTATTAACAGAGTCCGTCGGCCCGCCAAACTAGCAGCGATCGCCAGATTATAGGCAGTGGCGGTTTTACCTTCTGCGCCAGTAATGCTGGTGATAATAACCACTTTCACCTTTTCGCCGCCGCCAACACGTCGCAGGGTACTGCGTAAACGTTCGTAGTAGGGGAGATAATTGGCATTAGCATCGGCGAGAATCGGCTCGATTTCCTCGCCCTCTAAATTCCGGATAATTGGCAATTGTCCCAAGAGCAGGAGCTCCCGACTGACCAAAGCTTCCCGCAATTCTTGGGGACTGTGCAGGCGATCATCGATCACTGCCAACAGGATGATCGCACCCAATCCGGCTAAAGTTCCCAAACCAGCCCCCGCCAAGAGAATCAAGAGACGATTTTTGCGGTTAAACACCTGTTGGATCGGTTGAGCTACCGGCGGTTGGGCGATGGTGAGACTACCCACAGTTTCCGCTTCTGCGGCCTGAGCATCCACCAGAGCATTGAGAATATTCTCGTAGATACCCCGTTGAAAGGCGACGGCTTGGGTTAAACGAGCTTGCTGTAGCTGTTTATCGGGGAATTTCTCGTATTGGGAGCGTAATTGCTTTTCCTGAGTCACCAAGGACTCTAATTGTTTCATTAAACCCTCGCGCTGGGTTTGCAGGGTGACTAATTGAGCCGCTAGTTGTTGACGGGTGGCATCGAGATTACTTTGCTGACGGATGCGACTGCTGGGAAGAGCGGTAAGAACGCCATCTTTTCCAATCACCTCGGCGGCTCTTTTTTGTAAGAGAGATTCGTTAACTTGCTGTTGTTTGCGTAATTTAACGACGGTGGGATGTTCGGGACGTAAATCCTTCTGTAGTCCCTCCAATTGGGCTTCCGTGTCCAATATCTGCGCTCGGATACTGGCAATAATCGGGTCGGCACTAAGGGCTGAGGAGGTGTAAGCTTGATCGGGGGTTAAATCGAGTTGTTCACTCAGACTATTAATCTGTCCTTGAATGCCTTGCAGTTCTAGGCGAATTTCTCGCTGTTGCTGTTGACTACTGGTGATCGCGGTGAATAAACTCCCGTCTTGAATCGCCAATAAATCTGAACCCTGGGTACTAATGTAGCGATAAAACTTTTCTTCGGCTCTGGTTAAATCTTTTTGGACTTCGTTCAGTCGGACACTGAGAGCTTCTATGCGGGCGCGTAACTGGGAAGTATTCAGCCAGCGACTGTATTCCACCATTTCCTTCATCAAGGTTTCGAGAATTAACTCCGCCTTGGACTGGGAGTCGGCCGTTAACTCTAAAAGTACCTCTTGGGGTTGGTCGCTATTATTTTTTTGTCCCTCCGCTTCACCGGGGAAGGTTATTTTTAAATCCTGATCGCGAATTTTAACCATCTGTTCCTGATTAAATTGCAATTTTTTGGCCGCATTGACCAATACCCGGGGAGACAGCAGTAAATCGCGATCAATAGCCCGCCCTTGTTCTTGCAGTTGGGTTCCTGTACTGGTAAAAGCCGGCGGCGGCACCCGGTAGGCCAATTGTCCCACCGCCCGATAAAAGGTGGGGGGTTTCTCAGGATCGGGTAGGAAAGCAAAGATCACAGAACCGCCTAAACAGACGAGGAAGACGAATATTCCCACAAATTTGTTCTGATCTAGCGAGATGAGAAATCGTTTAACAATTGGTAGAGCCATAGCTTTTTAATGTATTCCCAGATTCTTTACATTTTAGCGGTCAAGAGTGATTCTCGCCCTTGAAATCCTAGCTTATGAAGTTGTGTTAAGGAGTGAAGGGAGCAAGTTGCCCCTCAATTATTGGAAGTTATTGAATTGATTGCCAAAGTCGAGAATTGTATTGGTAAAACTGGAAATATCCCGGATGGGTTGGGTAATGATATTAAAAGCGGCGAAAATCTCCCCTAACAGGGTGCGGGTGACGATAATTACGTCCTGATCTTCTAAGGGAACATTTTGGGAGATATCTCCCCTAACTGCCGCTATCGGACTCAAAGTTTGACTAACAATTCCCCCTTTGGCACTATCAAAACGGAGCAGGGACACTTCATTGACATTAATCCGCAGGCGATCGGAAACTGGTAAACTAGCCACCACATCAAGGAAGCTACTGCCATTAGGAATCGAAACATTTCTCAGGGAAATTCCTGAAGGAATTGAGGGAGCTAAAACCCTGACGGTGATATTCTGCTGGGCGAGGGTGGTTCTAGCCACCAGTGTGCGATTATATCCCGTCTCTTGGCCGACTTCTAACTTGGAAACAATCACGGCATCACCTCCTTGCAGACGCATATCTGGCAAGCGTTCCCCTTTAATTAAGGGAGTATAAAGGTCAAGTTTCTCCTCTAATACTGTACCATCGACTAAAACCCGACGGACAACGATCGAACGCAGATCGGATCTGGGGGTGCCGCCACCCGCCGCCAAAAGTACCTGCGCTAGGGGAGTATTAGGAGCAACACTATAAAACCCCGGTCGCTGTACCTCTCCCAGAATGGTTAACTGGACGGGACGGGCAGTGGTTAAAACAGCAATCACTTCCGGTTCCTCCCGCAGGTATTTTCGCCCCAATTCGAGGCGGATCTTAGTTTGCACTTCGTCTAAAGTCAAGCCCAGCACCGGAATACGCCCTAAAATCGGCACCAGAAAATTACCATCGGGATCCACTGGCCCCGTGGAATTAAATTCGGGAAAATCGGGAACCGAGACAGTAATTTGATCGCCGATATCGAGTCGATAGGACTGAATTTGTCGGGATTGGCGATTATTGGGAGAGTAAACCGGAGGACTGTAGCCGGTAGGGGGAATCGTGTTTTCAGGAAAGGTGGGATTAGGCGGTTCGGGGGGCAAAAATTCCAACCCAGTTCCGGGTTGAGTCTGGGGTATGGACAAAGAACCCTGGGCCTTGAGGCTCTCGGAGGGAATTACCCATAAGAACCCTGTCAGACTAAACCCTGATAAGGCTATGGCCCCGGTTCTGAATAAACTAACTGGCAAAAACTTGTTGAGCATTGGTAGAATCATACAGATATATCAATTTATTGTCTGAGAGTTATCTAGTGGGAGAGGAACAAAGAAGCTATTAAGGACTAGAAAAGTGCCTTGAGCTAGTTTTTTTTAAACAGATAGTTGGGAGCAGAAAAACTACTTTTCTTTTTTGGTCTCAGGCAGAGAAGTTAATTGACTTAAGACATTTTGTTCTAAGTAACTTTGAACTTCCTTGGCGAGATTGAGAGCAAAGGGAGTGAGAGTTTGCAGTTCTTTCGTCGGTTCTAAGGGAATCAGCAAGGAAACGGCTATCCAGGGTACTCTCTGTCTTTTTAATTGCGCCCATTGGTCAAGCCAATACCAAACAGAGGGATCGTAATGACCACCACCTAGCCAAGCATACCATTGCACCACGGCAAAGGTATTTTGTGTCCAGGCACGATAGAATCGAGCCTTGGCCTTTCCTCCCGACTGGGTGGGGATTAATAGCTCGGTTGTTTCCCCCTGATTCCAACGACTAATCGAAGTGATATCCGACCATTCTAATCCTGGTTGATTTTTATAGTAGATCTGTGGCTTTAAAAGCACGGTGATCCTCTTGCCCTCAGGAGTTTCCACCACTTGTACCGACCATTTTCCCTCACCGATTTGTCCTTGCTGCTGATCGATGGTTTTCAGGTCAGAGAACTTGATTCCCGATTCTTGTAGGGCCAGCATTTTCTGCATATTACTGATTCTCGGTTGATCCACCCAAGACCACTGGCCAGAAATTAAATTGGGCAAGATACCCCCTACAATCAATAGCAGCAGCAGGCACAACAGCAGTAAATAATTACCCGGGAGCTTTTTTTTGACTTTATCTAACACTAAAGTTACCTCGGCTGGAATTTTTTGACTAATCATCCTGGTTACCTTCCCCTTGAGCTAGGGACTTTTTCTTAACCGCCTCGCGATACTGCATGATTTGGAAGACCAAAAGGATCAGTAATAACATAAAGACCGAGTATAAATCACCCCCCCAGCTATCGTGGAGTAATTTAAAGTTTTCCTCTTGTCCTGTGCCGTGAAACCAAGCTAAAAGCGCGTTACGAACAATATTAGCCCCGACACTAATTCCAAAGGCACTGAGGAGCATAAAGCGGGTTTTACGACCGTTTTCGATGGTATCAGTCCAATGGAGCAGCAGGAGGGTGACGTAAAGACTGGTGAATAACATTTTCAGCCCCGCACAGTAGGGAGCGACTTCCACCATCCTGCCTTCTACCGCTATATAGATACCGTCAACGGAGACATCTAGGCCTGCTTGCTGGAGAATAAAACCAGCGCAAGCGGCAATAAAAACCTGTAGGGGTAGGGTATAGGGAGCAATCAGGTAGGGGATAGGATTAGGAGTCGCTAAGGCTGTTAAAAGTAGGGGAAATCCTTGCAATTTAAAACCTTCTGTTCCTTTTAACCAGAGACAGATTCCCGCTAAAATAATCGGAAAAGACATACTAACCCAAAGGGAGGAACCGAGGAGATAAAAAATCGCTCCTAGGGTTAACAAAAACGCTCCTAGGGGGTGGGAGCGATCTTCGAGGCGTTGCCATTTTTTGCGATTCTGCCAGACAATATAGGCGGCGTAGGGAAGGCCGATCAAGCCGTGGCTAAAGTATTCGTGTTCGATGCCGATCGATTTATTCAGCCAACCATCGTACCAGTGAAAGATCACCGGACCATAGATAACCGCCAAGAAACCGATCATCAGCCAAGATTGCCGATTTTTGTGGGAGACGGGGGATAGGGAAGGACTAATACCCATAGGACGGAGCGATTTAGTGACAAATTCTGAATTTATGTTACCCGATGATCGCAGTAATCTGTTCAACAACCATTTCAATTTGCTCCTCGCTGATGCCGGGGTACATGGGGAGAGAGACAATTTCTTCACAGAGAATCTCTGCATTAGGAAAGTCTCCCTGTTGATAACCGAGGTAGCGATAGGCCGGTTGCAGATGACAAGGAATCGGATAATGAATGCCGGTTTGAATACCGACGGCAGTTAATTGTTCTTGTAGTTGTTGGCGCTCAACCGGACAATGGGGGAGAATGCGAATAACGTAGAGATGATAGACATGACCGGTCTCGGTTTCGTCTCGTACGGGTAAAATACCTTGATCGGCTAAAGGAGCCAAAAGCCTGTCGTATTGTCTTGCCGCTCGCTGACGGGAGCGATTCCAGCCTTCCAGATGGGGTAATTTAATGTTTAAAATGGCGGCTTGTATGCTATCCAAACGGCTATTAGTGCCGATATCGGTGTGGAAATACTTGCTCGGTGCGCCATAATTTCTTAAACCGCGGGCTTTTTGGCTAATTTCGGGATCATTGCTCACTAACATTCCGCCATTGCCAAAAGCACCCAAATTTTTACTGGGATAAAAACTAAACCCCGCCGCCACACCGACACTGCCGGCGCGATAACCTTCTCTACTGGCTAAATGGGCCTGGGCCGCATCTTCAAAGATAATCAGATTATAGCTGCGGGCAAAATCCTGTAATTGTTGGGGTGATACCATCTGTCCGTACAGGTGTACGGGTAGAATGGCGCGGGTGTTGGGGGTAATTCTTTGGGCAGCCGCCGCGAGGTCAATTAAGGCCGTATCGAGGTGACAATCAACTAAAACTGGTTTGGCCCCCGCTTGAATAACACCCATGAGGGTAGCGACAAAGGTATTAGCGGGGACTAGCACTTCATCCCCGGCACCGATGCCGTAAGCTTGTAAAGCCAGGGCAAGAGCAGCAGTGCCAGAAGCTACTCCCACAGCATACTCGACTCCGCAAGCTTGGGCAAAGGCGGTTTCAAATTCGGCTAAAGCTTGGCCTAAAACAAAATCTCCTCGGTCGATAACTGTTTGGATTGCCTCGGTAATTTTTGCTTGTAGGGGCTGATTTTGCCAAGTTAAATCAACAAAGGGAACTTTGATTAAATGGGAATTCATCTATTGCTTGTTTAGGGAGATATTATTAAGTATTCAAGAGACTAGCATAGGTTTGATCAAGTTGTCTAGATTTGTAGGCTCTCTTGTCCTTGTGTTCTTTGTGCCTCTGTGGTTTATCCTTAATCCTTCTGGGATAACCTGAGAAAAAGTATAGGCTAGGCTAGATTCTAACCCAGCTAAACCAAGAGAGCCGATTGGTATTCAGGGGGTTTGGCCTTGACTTGGCCAAAAGAATCAAGTTGACTGCCTAGCTATTTATTTTTGCCGCCAAACTTTGAAGATAATTACTAAGTGGGTGGGTGGAATTAAATATAAGATGAACGTAGGTTGGGTTGAAGTATGAAACCCAACGCCTCAACGGATTTAATATTGTAAAGTTTCAATACAAATATGGTCAGATATAGTCATTAATAGTAGTATGCACAGACAAAACTATCAGACTAAGCAAAAAAACAGGAATAAGTTATCGAACGGCTTGGAGGTGGTGGAAACAAGGGAATTTAAGGCTCTTCGGGAATTGTTATGCAAATAATTAACTTAAAATAAAATTCGATGAGAGTGCCTACGCTCAAAAGTAGCTGAAATTCATACAGGAAAGGACTTAAGGCACAAATAAGTTAATACCAAAAGATAGACAATCGAGTTAAGATTTG
>NZ_JASJFF010001204.1:0-1361 GCF_030065435.1 Microcystis sp. M53603_WE2 | reverse complement strand
GTAAGCTAAACGGCTTTTACTTCGGATCACCGATATAGACTCCAAAAGGGTTATAGCTGTTGGATCATGCAGGTTAAGCGCCGTTTAGCTTATGCGACGGTGGTGGAAGCAGAAACTTAAATCGTGAGGTTTAGGAATCGCCGCACTTTTAGGGCGGCGAGGATGTCAATAACTTGACATTTCATCTGGCCGAGGTTATAACTATACTAGAGTGCGTAGTATCCGTACTTTGCCCTAATAAAAAGTAACAAACCACTTAAAATGATCACAAACATCTCTAGACGACTAACCACTGGCGCTCTTGCTATCGCTGGCAGCGTTGCCGCTTTCGGCTTTGCCAATACTGCCCCCGTCCAAGCGCAGGCGGTGGATTGTTTCCCACAAAGTTTCAACAATTTCAAGGACAATCCTTGCCGGAAAGGGGACAAGTTGTTTACACACATCAACTCATCTGGCAGTGGTATAAATAGCCCGGGCAATTTTCTGACCATTACGGAAACCGTGCTGCCCTTGGGCGATTTGCACACCTTCACCTTCACCCCAGCTAACCCTCTGACCAGTTTAAGTGGCGTTTATGTCATAGATTACACGATCGAGATCGTTGATGACCCCGACACTCCCGACAACGAACTTTTGACGAAGATGTTCGAAGCATTCAGCGCTGGCTATACCACAACTGGCCAGACTGACTCCGGTGTCTCTCTGAACCAGACGGTTTGGTCAGATGCTTTCGGCGGGTCGAGTTTGGTCGGAACCTCGGAGGCCAAAAGCTCTAGTATTGGTGGCACTGGCTCTCCTGGCCTAACGGTTCCAATTGCTCCGAATATCCTGAAACTTTACGTCAGAAACACTTTCTCTGTCTCTGATGTTGACGGATCACTTAACAGTATCACCAACGATTTCAGACAAAAATCCATTGTTAAAACCCCCGAACCTTCTGCTATCCTCGGTATCTTAGCCGTTGCTGGTGTTGGTGCTTTCGCTCGTCGCAAGAGCTAGTCACTGCCATTGAATCAAAAGCAAGCGTTAAGGTTAAGCTTAACGCCTTTTTTTGTGTCTAGAGAAGGGGATGGGGGAGTGGGGGGTTCGAGCATTTGTATTAAAATATCCAATACGCAATTTAAATGCAGTATACTGTTCACTTAACAATCCCACTGGTCACTGATAATTGATCACTGATCACTGATCAGCCATTCCGAGGCCCTTTCACCTAAATCTAGGGCCAGACTAACCGCTTTACCGAGACGGGGACGCTCGCGGGTTTCGCGGATAAAAGCTTGAAATTGACTAAAACCACCCCATTCGTGGAGATAATTAGCGATCGCATTGAGATGTTCCAGATATTCAGACTCGGAGAGGGG
>NZ_JASJFF010000419.1:0-1763 GCF_030065435.1 Microcystis sp. M53603_WE2 | reverse complement strand
ACTTTGTAATGGAAAATAGAGAGTAATAATCATGACAGTGGTGCTGGTAGTACAGATTATTTGGGCGCTGGCGGCGGCCTTTCTGGCGATTTTGGTGTTATTACACAGTCCCAAAGGGGATGGTATTGGCGGTATTGGCGGCCAATCACAGATTTTTACCAGCGCAAAAACGGCGGAAAAAACCTTAAATCAGGTGACTTGGGCGTTGGGGACGGTATTTATCACCCTAACTATTGTACTAAGTGCCGGCTGGTTAAATCGCTAAATGCTGAGAGGTCGGTTCTCTTTTCTAGGACTCGCGGCCTTGGCGAGTCTTTTGCTGTTTTCCTATTCTTTGATCGCCGACAGTCGATCGCTACCGGAGTTAAAAACCCATCCTTTACCCGCTAATTTAGCCCAATGGCAAGAGCAAAACCAGTCCGGGGATTATTTTGATGCTGTGGAAATCAGCCCCGTGGGGGCGTTGATTTGGTCGCAATTTCCCGTGAAGATTTACGTTCATAGCGATCGCAGTTCTTGGCTGAGTTTGGTACAACAGGCGATCGCTGAATGGGGGCAGTATTTGCCGATGGAGTTGGTAAATCGGGCAGAATTGGCCGATATCCTCATTAAACGGGAGTTACCGCCGTCGGGAGTCCGTTTTAATGCCGAAACGGGTAAGTTAGAACTGCCCCGGGTGCGTTCTGCCATAACACAATACGAGATTTTTGTCAAGGAAAATCGCTTAACTCATCGGATGAGTATCCAGATTAGTCCTAATTTAGCCGATCGGTCGGCCTTAGCGGCAGCGCGGCACGAATTAGGTCACGCTTTGGGAATTTGGGGTCATAGTCCCCTAGAGACGGATGTGATGTATTTCGCTCAAACTAGAGATATTGCCCCGATTTCTAGCCGGGATATTAACACTTTAAAAAAGGTTTATCAGCAGCCAACTAAGTTAGGTTGGCAGATGGATAAGCTAGGGTATCTAATACCTGAATAGGTAAATATTGCTCTTCAGTCGGTTCTGCTATTAAAAAGTATAAGTTATGGATATACTTAGTATAACTGACTAAGATCCAGAAGATTAACCATCGCTTAAACCTCTATTTCCTCTAGCCATGTTTTAATCGCACTGATTAACTTGGGTTGCTGGGGAGGGGTGTTGCTGACTCAAGCTATGAATGCCAACTGTGCATCCTATCCAAAAGTTAGTTTAGCTCTAGGTTTTAAAAACCCCACACAAGAAGATTCCTATTGCAAATCAGCAACCCCAATCTTTGCCACCCTCGACAACTAAGCCAATACTAGAAACATATTGTACGGGTTTGCCTAACATTAAGGGATCTATTTCTCCCCAATCGTAAGGTTCATAATCTTCTAAACGAGATAGTTCGCTATCTAACCAATCATCTCTAGGGGCTGTTTTTTCCGAGGGATTGGGCTGTTTCAGGGAGTCTAAGGGTTTAGTCATGGGGAAAAAATGAGTTGGGAATTTATGGGACGTAACCCGCCATGGAAGTGGGAATGATTTGTTGCACGATGGCAAATCCGCGGGTTTCAAAATGTCCTATACACAAACATTTTACCCACTAAGTAGGTAGGAGTTAAAAATTATCAGATGCCCCCCTTATTAAGGGGGGATTAAGAGGGGATCCCCCCGCCTATCGACACCCCCCTTATCAAGGGTAGGGCTGTTTCATTCTCCCATCAGAATATCAAAAGTAAAAGCGATCACTGTCAGGTAAAATGAGAAGTGAACGCGAACTTTTGAAAGATATGTT
>NZ_JASJFF010001093.1:0-2547 GCF_030065435.1 Microcystis sp. M53603_WE2 | reverse complement strand
CTTTAACTAATGAACAATGGCATCAATTCAATCGTCAAGTGGAAAAACGTTATTTATTTGCGGAGCAATAGCTGAAATGATGCGGCTTTCATTAGCGAAACGGGTATCGATTCTCTCTTTGTGTTTAATTGGTTTTTCCCTGCCTTGGACCGCGTTCAGCGTTTCACCGGTACAGGCGAACCTAGAACCAACTGCGATCGCTATTGGTGATCCCGTCCGAGAAGAAAAGCAAGCTCGGCAGTTAGTAGAATGGTTGGGAACTAAACAATACGACAAAGTTATTGCAGCTTTGTCACCCCAACTAAAACCCCTCTGGACTGCCGAAAAACTGCAAAAGGTCTGGGAAAGCCAAGTCACTGACAATACTGGACCGTTTAAGCGCATTGTCAAAAGCAAGCTACTCGATGCTATCAATGCCAATTTGGTGATTGTCACCGTTGAATTTGAGAAACTCACTGAAGATGTGGTAATTACCTTTAACCGGTCCGGTCAGATAGTTGCCGCCGATTTTCCCGAATTTCGCAGTATTTCTGAGATTGGCGATGCTTTTGTCACGTCCTTGGTCAATAAAGACTACGGCTTGGCCCGAGGTTTTTTACACCCTTTCCTGAAAGCTGAGGTTTTCCCCACCAGAGTACAAGGTGCTTGGGAGAATTTACTTAAGCGTACCGGCCCCGTGCGTCGGATCGTGGGAACTCAGGTCAGAAAAGGCTCGGATACGGACGGTGTGGATCTGGTGTTGGTGACGATTCAATTTGAAAAACTGACGGATACCTTAATCCTCGTTTTTGATGATCAAAAGCAGATTGTCAACGTGGATTTCCCTTTAGGCAATTAGTAATCAGCCGAAATTACCCCGTAAATTGAGTTGGAGACGATAAGTTATGTTAGATAAAATCGAAGTTCCCATCGAAGCGATCGCAGCTAGGGAGATTCTAGATTCCCGCGGCCGTCCCACGATCGAAGCCGAAGTGCTGTTAGAATCGGGGGCGCTCGGTTTGGCCCAGGTTCCCAGTGGCGCTTCTACGGGTAGTTTTGAGGCCCACGAATTACGCGATGATGATCCCCAGCGTTACGGTGGTAAGGGTGTCCTGAAAGCGGTTCGCAATGTCCACGAAAAAATTGTCCCGGTTTTGCAGGGGATGAATGCTTTCGACCAAGCTAGTATCGATTTAGCTATGATTGATCGCGATGGCACGGCCAATAAACGAGAATTAGGGGCTAATGCTATCCTAGCCGTCTCTCTGGCTACGGCCAAAGCGGCGGCGGCAGATCTGGGATTACCTCTCTATCGTTATCTCGCAGGTCCGATGGCCAATGTGCTACCCGTCCCAATGATGAACGTGATTAATGGTGGTTCTCACGCTGATAATAACGTCGATTTTCAGGAGTTTATGATCTTCCCCATCGGGGCCGATTCTTTTAAGGAAGGTTTGCGTTGGGGGGCGGAAGTATTCGCCGCTTTGGGTAAGGCCTTGCACGAACGCAAATTACTGACCGGTGTGGGCGATGAGGGCGGTTATGCTCCGAATTTGGCTTCAAATCAGGAAGCTTTGGATATTTTGATCGAATCGATCGAACGTGCTGGTTATAAACCGGGGTCGCAGGTGGCTTTAGCTATGGATGTGGCCGCCAGTGAATTCTATCGGGATGGTCAATACATCTACGATGGTTCTGCCCATTCTCCCGCCGAAATGGTGGATTTTTTGGCTAGTTTAGTTGATCGCTATCCGATTATTTCTATTGAAGACGGTTTACACGAGGAAGATTGGGATAACTGGAAATTATTGACCGATAAACTGGGGGCGCGGATTCAGTTGGTGGGCGATGATTTGATGGTGACTAATCCCATCCGTCTGCAAAAAGCGATCGATCTGGGTATTGCTAACTCGATCCTGATTAAACTCAATCAGATCGGTTCTTTGACGGAAACCCTACAAACGATCGCCCTGGCTACCCGTCACGGTTATCGTTCTGTCATCAGTCATCGTTCCGGAGAAACGGAAGACACCACGATCGCAGATCTGGCGGTGGCTACTAATGCCGGACAGATTAAAACTGGTTCTCTCAGTCGCAGTGAACGGGTGGCTAAGTATAATCGCTTATTACGCATCGAAGCAGAATTGGGCGATCGGGCGGTGTACGCGCCGAAAGTCGGTTTGGGTCCAAAATTCTTGGCCTAAAATTTGAAAAAAGTTTGCAGTGATCGAAAAAGGGTGTTATACTAAAGGTACTGATAACTGATAACTGGTCACTGACTATTGTGGTACTTCGCTGAAACCCTTTTCGGCGAAGTGTTTATTTTTGGCCTTTTTCTGCCCAAAGGTATGATTTTTGGATCAAAGGTGTTACACTAGGGGTACTGATAACTGATAACTGGTCACTGACTATTGTGGTACTTCGCTGGAACCTTTTTCAGCGAAGTATTTATTTAGGGTTTGCTGAATAATGGTAAAACCCTTTTAAAATAAAGCTTTTGACCTGTTAAAGTCCGATGTTCATGCTGCGAAAATAGGATTGGGACGTTCAAAAACCTTGCATTATCCT
>NZ_JASJFF010001272.1:0-1761 GCF_030065435.1 Microcystis sp. M53603_WE2 | reverse complement strand
ACCGCTATTTTCCCGGACAATTTTGACTTGATGGGAGAAAAAGGGATGTTTTGAGTCCCCTAATTGCACCTCGGTTTTGCCGCCGTTTAAGGCCGCAATAATGCTGGCCGCACTTTCCGGGGTGACTTCTTCGTATAAGAGATCCTGGGGATCCACTTCCACCAACGGACCGCGACCACAAAAACCCATACAACCGACCCCGACCACTTCGACTGTATCCTCTAGGTCTGCTTCTTTGACGGCAGTGGCGAGGTTTTTTTTGATTTGGAGGGAGTTAGCAGCTTGGCAACCGGTGGAAGTGCAACAATGCACCCGGATGCTTTTTTGTCTAGTTTTTTCTTTCTCGGCCACTGCCAATAATTCTTGTAAGTCCATATTCTTCTCAATCCACTAGAGTGAAAAATTACTGGGAGAAACTCTGTAGTTTCGCTAAGACAGTTTCCGAATCTTGTTTAGGGGCCACGACTCCATCGAAGACCACGGCCGGCGCAATCCCACAGGCCCCGATACAACGGGCCGACACTAGGGAAATTTCTCCATCGGCGGTGGTTTCTCCCACTTTGACATCAAAGGCGTTTTCGATGTCTTCGAGGATTTTGCCGCTGCCTTTGACATAACAAGCAGTCCCCATACAGATGATACAGGTGTGTTTTCCCGCCGGTTTCAGGGAAAAGAGATGGTAGAAGGTTGCTACCCCATAGACGCGACTGAGGGGCAGTTTTAGCGCCCGGGCAACGTAGAGGAGAACATCTTCTTCTAGGAATCCAAAGGCTTCTTGGGCTTTGTGCAGGACTTCAATCAGGGCTGATTGATTATATCCTGCCCGCTTCATGGTAATGTCGAGGACTTTGAAGCGTTTATCGCCACTGGGATGCTCTTTTTTCTCCGTTTGACGAGGATTGGCAGTTTGCATAAATCTGAACCAAATAAATTTTAGGGGCGATGACGGGAAAAAGATGGAGAGTTGTCGGTTTTCCTTGGTCATCTCCCTGCTTTTATTCTGACACTGGCTCCGGAGGGCGATCGATAACTTTATCTTTCCTTTAGTTATTGGGGGATAGGGGATTTTTCGGCCTTGTCAAATTGAAAGATGCTCCGAATCAGCCTGGAACTGAAATTACTTTGATAGCAAGGATTGCATTGCATCTTTCCTATAATAGTGTTTAATCAACGAATAGGGCCTTTTATGGCGGGCTTAAGTGGGGAACAAGAGTCGCTCGATTTAGCAGTGGAATATAGCTAGGTAATAGCTGTAGGGCTAATTCATGAATTAGCCCTACAATCAATTATGATGAACCCTGGAAATAGAAAACGGGTTTCTTCGATAAACCCGTTTTCTGCGGGTTTTTTTGCGGGAAGCATCCCCCTCTCCTCGTAGGTTAAAGGGATGAGGTCATAACAATATGTTGCCAAAGGCGACTTTTCAGAATATAATGTAGAAGAGTAGTCATTCATCGCTCAGATTAGTTAAGATGATATTACATGACTAATAATATTGACCATGATCGCTTGTTTAAGGAGTTAATCTTCACCTTTTTTGTCGAATTTATTGAGTTATTTTTTTCCTCAATTGATGGATTATTTAGATAGAGACTCGATTACTTTTTTAGACAAAGAAGTATGGCTCTTCGGTTTGTGTTATGCAATGGACGGGGGTTATAAGGGATGGAACCCTTATAGAGAAAGGCATTTAGCGATTTTTGTCAATTGTTTTTGCTCTAGAGCGAACTAATCAATTAAATCTCTTGCCAGATAAGGATT
>NZ_JASJFF010000031.1:0-2393 GCF_030065435.1 Microcystis sp. M53603_WE2 | reverse complement strand
GTAGCTTCGATCACTAGATCTACACCCCATTCTGCCCAGGGCAGATTGAGGGGATTGCGATCGGAATAACATTTAATGGTTTTACCGTTAACAATTAAAGAATTATCATCGGCATCGATATTAGCGTTAAGTTTGCCTAACATCGAATCATATTTGAGCAGGTGAGCGTTACTCCGGGGATCGGATGTATCATTGATCCCCACTACCTCCAAGCCACTATTAGTCCGTCCTAACCAACATCTTAGGAAATTACGTCCAATCCGTCCGAAACCATTGATCGCTACTCTAATCACTGCTGCTTGCCCTCTACGTTTTAGTGCAATACATAAAAAAATAATTAATGTTCCCAATCATACCTTAAAGGTTGAACTTTACGATCCCGATCGAAAATAATTTATTACATCACCATTCAGGAGACTCCGAGACTCCGAGACTCCGAGACTATTTTTATTTATTCTCCCCACACCCCAAACCCCACACCCACACCCACACCCCACACCCCACACCCACACCCCAAAAAAAGGAATTGGGAGAAAAAATTTTAATTCTGCGTCAAGGATTTTGCAAGGCAACTGGGCAACATTTGGGAATTCTGCTCAAATGCCCCTATCATGAGGTTGACTTTACTACCGATCGAGTTTAAAACTTATATAATCGTGGGTCTGAGGAGTGAAAACAGTGAAAAAAGTTAATTTTAACGGCCAACCTTTCCATTTTATCGGTATTGGCGGTATTGGGATGTCAGCCCTCGCTTATATCTTAGCCAAACGCAATTTACCTGTGTCTGGCTCCGATTTACGTCCTACTCATATCACCCAAAGGCTACAGGGAGCGGGAGCGCAGATTTTCCACCGTCAAGAGGCAAATAATTTAGCTTTATTTCATTCTCCTGGCCCTCAAAACAGTAGCCAAACGGTTCCGCAAGTAATCTGCTCCACGGCGATTAATGACCATAACAAGGAATATCAAGCGGCCAGAGACTTAGGATACCCAATTTTTCACCGTAGCGACGTTTTAGCGGCTTTAATCGCTGATTACGACAGTATCGCCGTCGCCGGCACCCACGGAAAAACCACCACTAGCAGCCTAATCGGTTACGTTTTGTTAGAAGCGGGATTAGACCCCACGATCATTGTCGGTGGTGAGGTGGACGCTTGGGAAGGTAACGCTCGTCTTGGTCAAGGGCGTTTTTTAGTGGCAGAGGCCGATGAGTCCGATGGTTCCCTAACCAAGCACGCCCCGAAAATCGGCGTAATCACCAATATTGAGCTAGATCACCCGGATCATTACCAGAATTTAAGCGAAGTTATCGATACTTTCCATGAATTCGCCCATCAGTGCCAGATTTTAGTCGCTTGTTTAGATTGTGACACGATCGCCGAGCATTTCCGTCCGACGATTAGTTATAGTCTCGATCCCGAAAAAGGTGCCGATTACACCGTCAGCGAGATTATCTATGAACAGGGAATGATGAAAGCTTCCGTCTGGGAAAAAGGCAGTTATCTGGGACAAATGGAGGTGAAAATCCCGGGGCAACATAATATTAGTAATGCTTTGGCAGTGGTGGCCATCGGACGTTATCTCGGTTTAGAATTTGCCGTTATTGCCGATGCGATCGCTACTTTTGCCGGGGCAAAACGCCGTTTTGAACACAAGGGAGAAGCAAACGGCATTACTTTTATTGATGATTATGCCCACCATCCTAGCGAATTGTTGGCTACTTTAGCGGCGGCAAAATTAAAGGTAGAAGGCAAACAGTACCAACGTTCGATCGCTATTTTCCAACCCCATCGTTACAGTCGCACCACTGCCTTTTTGGAGGAATTCGGAGCCGCTTTCAGTTCCGCCGATGTGGTAGTCTTAACGGATATTTATAGTGCCGGGGAAGTGAATATCAATCACGTCACCGGGCAGCAAGTGGCTGAACAGGTGAAAAAACACCATAAAAACGCCTACTATCACCCCGAATTGAGTTCTTTAAGTCAATTCCTGCTAGAAATTCTCCAACCAGGGGATCTAGCTCTGTTCCTCGGCGCTGGCAATCTCAATCAAGTTATCCCCGAAATGCTCTCTCTTTACCGCGAACAATTAGCGGTTAGAGTATAGGATTCAGTTATCAGTTATCAGTTATCAGTTACCAGTTATCAGTTATCAGTTACCAGTTATCAGTTGTTAGTTAGAAGGTATTGGGGGATGGGGTGTGGGGGTGATGGGGTGATGGGGTGATGGGGAAATGGGGAGAATAAATAAAAATAATCTCCTGTCGACCGTCGACCGTCGACCGTCTCCTGAATCCTGTCTCCTGAATGTTCACTGATCACTAAAATCACCGTGACGTTGGATCAGGTCTGAGGGGCTAAGATTGGAGACGAAATTGCGAAAAGCTTGACGTT
>NZ_JASJFF010001294.1:0-2462 GCF_030065435.1 Microcystis sp. M53603_WE2 | reverse complement strand
TAGGGATCATAATGCAGCAATAAATATTCTTAAAAAAGGGTTACAATATTTGGGAAATCATCTCAACGGTACTGTTGGGCAAACAGAAACCGACCCAAACGCCTTGGGAGAGTCCGACCTCTGGATTTTCAGTGGAGACATTGAGAATCTAAGTTGTCTCGTTGAACAAGGAATTTCTAACAGCGATGTGGAAAGAATCCCCCGTCACAGCGTAGCTTGACGGTGGGAGTATGTTAATCCTAAGTATTTTTATTGTCTATGGCCTGTCATTTATCCCTCAATCAACTAGCTCAATTATTGTCCTTACAAGATAATGGTGACATAAGTTTTAGTCCTGATAGTTTAGTATCTGGCATTAATACTGATAGCCGTAGTATTGAGTCAGGACAAGCATTTTTGGCCTTAAAAGGTGATAATTTTAATGGTCATGATTTTATCGATATGGCTATCGAAAAAGGAGCGGCGACATTGATTGTCGATCAGCCAGTTTCGGTAAATTACTCTAGTAATATTCCTGTATTTCTAGTCCAGAATACCCTAGAAACCTATCAGCAATTAGCCCATTGGTGGCGGAATCAATTTACTATACCCGTGATTGCTATTACAGGATCGGTGGGGAAAACCACGACTAAAGAATTAATCGCCTCCGTATTAGCAACCCGGGGAAAGGTACATAAAACCTTGGCTAATTATAACAATGAGATCGGAGTGCCGAAAACTCTCCTCGAACTGGATGAAACTCACGATAGTGCCGTAATCGAGATGGGAATGCGGGGACGGGGAGAAATTGCCCTGCTCGCTCAAATCGCCCAACCGACGATCGCAGTGATTACTAATGTGGGAACCGCTCACATCGGTCGTTTAGGGTCGGAAGCAGCGATCGCAGAGGCCAAGGGTGAGTTATTGGCCGAGTCTCCTTCTAGTAGTATAGCTGTTCTTAACTACGATCACCCTTTACTTACCGAAACAGCTAAACGGGTATGGCAGGGGGAAACAATTACCTATGGCTTCTCTGGCGGCGATATAGTCGGGGAATTACTGGATTTAACTACTTTACGAGTCAATGGACTAGATTTTAACTTACCTTTATCCGGTCGTCATCATGCTTTAAATTTTATGGCGGCCTTGGCCGTAGCGAAAATTTTAGGCATCGATTGGACTTCTTTGCAAGAGGGAATTAAAGTTAATTTACCCAGTGGTCGGGCCAAACGTTACCAATTAGAGCCAGATATCCTACTCCTCGATGAAACCTATAACGCGGGTCTAGAATCAATGTTAGCGGCCTTGGATTTACTGAAAGCTACTCCCGGTCAGCGTCATATTGCTGTTTTAGGCACGATGAAGGAGTTAGGGTCTTTTTCGGAGCAATTACATCGCCAAGTGGGTGAGAGGGTGCAAAAACTAGGTATAGATCGCTTGTTTGTCTTGGTAGATGACCCAGAAGCTAAATTTATTGCTGAGTCCGCTACTGGGGTCGCTTGCGAATGTTTTCAAACTCATATAGATTTAATTAATCGTTTGAAGGACGTGATCGATTCTGGCGATCGCATTTTATGTAAAGCTTCCCATTCCGTCGGTTTAAATCGCGTGGTGGAGGAGTTAATCAGTGATATTAGGAGTTAGGAGATATATGTTAGAGAAGAGAGCATTTTTTAGCAAGAATAGCCGATTGAAAACTGTTTTTTCAGGGATTTTAGGGCTAGTTTTCTTTTTTTCGGTCGTGCAAGTCTCTTTTGCTCAACAATCGAGACAACTGGAGACTTATCTTCCGGATCTCAGTGGTTTAGCTTGGGTAGAAGCAGATATTTTTCTAGGGGTTCACGATGCCAAAAATAAGGGCAAAAATAGTGATCCATCTCAACCAAGGCTGAGTCTTTTACGGCTGCCTACGCAGGAAAAACCCCTATTATGGCAGGTTTTAAGGGTAGATTGGCCAAATCCAGAGGGATTGAGTAACGATCTCGAAAGTATTACTCATATCCCTGAAACTAACTTATTTTTGTTGGCTGAAAGTGGCGACAAAAAACCTTTTCAAAGACTATTTTTACTAGCATATAACCAGCAAAAAGTCAAGATAGTTGAGCAAATAAATTGGCCGATCGCAGTCGAAAATGTAGAGGCGATCGCTGTTAGTCGGCAAGGCGATCGTTATCTATTTATCTACGCAGAACGGGCCGATAGTCAAGAGAGTACCAAAATTCGCTGGACGGATATCTCGTTCAATCCCTTAAAATTCGGGGAATTTCAGTCGGTAACTTTTCGGAGTCCTTTTGGTAGTGGTAAAAATATTCGCCCCATCTCCGATTTAGCCGTAGATAAGCAAGGTAATATCTACATAGCTTCCGCTTACGATCCAGATAATGCGGGAGTGTTTAGAAGTGCTGTTTACCGTATTGGTCAAGTTACAGCCGATAATAGCCTAATTCTTGCCCCTAATCCCCAAAAAATTGCAGAAATCGACG
>NZ_JASJFF010000110.1:0-2605 GCF_030065435.1 Microcystis sp. M53603_WE2 | reverse complement strand
CTATACCTCCCCGACCACCCATTTCGGGTTTGATTGCTAAAGACTGTTGATGAAACTCGCTCGCTTTTTGGCATTGTCATAGGGCATCGTTAACACTGACTAAATTATAGTATGATGCCACTTCACGCCCCCGATCACCGATTTCCCGTGTGATTGCTAAAGACTGTTGATAAAACTCGATCGCTTTTTGGTATTCTCCAAGGGAATTGTAAACATTGCCTAAATTATTGTAGGAAGACGCTTCACCCCCCCGATCACCGATTTCCCGTGTGATTGCTAAGGACTGTTGATAAAACTCGCTCGCTTTTTGGTATTCTCCTAGGGAATCGTAAACATTGCCTAAATTATTGTAGGAAGACGCTTCACCCCCCCGATCACCGATTTCGCGTTCGATTGCTAAGGACTGTTGATGAAACTCGATCGCTTTTTGGTATTCTCCTAGGGATTGGTAAACATTGCCTAAACTGGTGAGGGATGCGGCATAATTCCAGTTGGTTTGCTCCTCCTGTTGTTGGTAAACAGTGACTAATTCAAGGTAATAATCCGCTAGGGTTTGATAATACCCCCGTCGGGTGAGAAAATCCTCGATAGCACGGAGAATATCAAAAGCATTGTCGTACTCGGTTAACTGATAGCAATGATAGAAAATTTCTAGGTAAGGTTGCACATCGTTGAGGATTTCCCAGGAGTCGGGTTGAGCAATAGAAAGATAATAGGCGATCGCTTTTTGGTGTAATTCCCTTTGATCACCGGCTTTGTATTGTGCATATTCCCAAACTAAAGGCTGAAAACTAAAAATTCGCTGGCGATTTTCCTCTTTTTCTTCTAATAATGATCGTCGCTGTAATTCTCGCAGATCTGCCGTGATCTCGGATAGTGCGATCTCCGGGTAATTATCCATCACCGCTTTGGCTGCTGGAGAATCAAATTCTCGGCGATAAATGCTGGTTTTAGTGAATAATTCCTGCTGTCTTTGGCTAAGTCGCTGAAAACTAGCATCTAAAACTAAAGCAATTCCCACTGTCTCTTGACGATGACTCCCCACCACCTGCGGATCGCTCAAAAGTTGCGATAAATTTCCTAATCCTAAATCCGCTAACCTTTCTAAACTGGGGTTTTGCGGAAATTCTGCTAAGATTAAATCCGCCACCAATCGCAGGAGTAATGGATGACCATCCACCCGTCGAGAAAAGTTCTCTAGATCCCCTGTTATTTGCGATTCCGCTAACAATTGCGCCCCTTCAGGTGGTTTCAAACCTTTTAGCTCAATCCAACGGTTAAAACCCCTAGTTTTTGGCTTTTCTCTGGTGGTGACTATAATTTTGCTGGTGTCACCTTTTTCTATCCAAGCAGTGAAAAACTGCTGATAAAATTCATTATTCCAAGAACCATCTTCCCCTAATAAACTCTCTAGATTATCGATAATAATTAGGTGGCGATGGCGTTGCAATTGTCTGATTAAAGCTTCCTGTAAATCTATTTCTTTTTCGGGGACAGGATAACCAAATTCCGTCAGGAGTTGGCGAGCTAAACCACTAAATCCGCCCAGATTTCCCGCTTCCCACCAAAAGCGTTTTGGGAATAAATCTTCATCGTCCCCTAGGGAAGGATCTAGGGTAATTTTCTCCTCAAAAATTTTACTGGCTAGGGTAGATTTTCCAATCCCTCCAACTCCTTTGATGCCAATCATCGTAACATTTTGATCAGTAAACCACTGCTTAATTTGGGTGATTTCCTCCTTCCTTCCCTGCCAATAGGCGAGACGTTTTCGAGCATCTCCTCCCTTGAAAGTACTCCTTTGACTACTGCGATTATTTTCTATTGCGTCTGCTTTTGCGTGCAGAGCCGCCAGTCATTCAGGAGGGATTCCTAGATTTAAATTACCCTTAACTTCTTGAATGTTCAATTGTTGTTTAATATCTTTGTTTATTTGTGTACCAATTTGAGTTTTTGTTTCTGTTTGATTCTGATTAATTGTCATAATTTGTTGTGCTAGGGTTTGGATTTCTTGGGCAAAATTGGGGTCTTTGAGCATTTCTACCTGTAAAAAAGGAACCACTTGCTGTTCAATCATCGCCTCGGATTTAGTTTGTTCTGCTGCCGCTAAAACCTTGGCTGCGGAGGGTTCCTTTTGTAACTTTTGCTTAATTTTTTGCCACAATTCTACACCTTTATCCATTGCTCCTTCCGTTAATTTACCGATAACAGCTTCAAAGGCGATTTTAGCGATTTCGGCGGCGGCTAATTCTGCTAACATAATCATCAATGGGGGGAATTTTTCGCCATTCTAGCACAACGGCAACAGCAGTTGTGGACGGTTTAAATGTTTGGTTGACTGTTCAAAAAGTAAAAAACAAAACTCTGATATCGTTGCCACAACAGGATTGAGATTAGGGCGAAGCGGACGCGCTGGTAAGCTAAGACATATTTAGGGTTTGCGGCAAAAAGTACGGGCGAAGCATTCGGATAGAAAATCTCCGGTTTCACCGATAGGTTATGCCCAAATGCTTCGCCCCTACAGGACGCGGGCCGATGAAGACGCAAAAATCTTGCACCTGTTTCGCTCGTAAAGCCACAAAACCCCTACCTTGCCTACATTTCACAT
>NZ_JASJFF010000719.1:0-2959 GCF_030065435.1 Microcystis sp. M53603_WE2 | reverse complement strand
CCGATTGCTATGGGCAGAATTATGAGAGGCATCGTGGATAACTGTCCCCGATAAATGTAAAGCGAGGACATTAGCACTAAAACAAATCCAGTCAGGCCAGGACCATAGCCAATAGCCACAGGTAGATAGGGTTATTAGGCTCAAGGCACTAAAAAACATGGTAACGTTTGGGTTGAAGCCCCCCGGTGCTTTTAAATACTCTTTGGGGACTGTCAGCAACATCTCGGCCGACTGCATTATGGGTGTTGCTCCTTATTGTGTTCGCTTTACTGGCGTAAATTATCATACTACGGCTTTTTCATAAAGTTTTGTAACATTATCTTAATTAATCTAAAGTTATGAAGAAAGTAAGGATTTGTTATATGGTCTTCCCCCCCAGTCCCCGAGGGAAAGCGAGGCTACAAGAGAAAATCACGGGCGCTTAACGCCAGTTTCGCACTTAAACGATTAAAAAATTCGGCTAGAGACTCGGCTTGAGAGGGAGCGATCGCTTGTTTCCCCCCTATCACCGATTCTACTCTATCCCGATCGCCGAAAATATCGACAAGACACTCCCTATCGATATCGAATTCATCAAGTAAAGATTCTAACGTAGCGGTAGGATTTGTTCGGGCGATCGGATAATGTTTCCGCTCGTATTCTTCCACCAATAACACCAATAAATCGAATAATAGTCCTTCGTCATTGCTTAACTCCCGTGACATCATCCCTTCAATTATGCTTAAAAATCGCTCGTATTCTTGGGAGTTATTAATCGGTTTCGGTTGATACTGCAAGCGACCTTGAACCTCTACTAAATTTTTCCAGTTAGCCTTACTAGCGAAGTTATATCAATCGGTAAGAGCTTCTTCTGCGTCCGAGTGGCGCTCCCAAAACTCTCCTAATTTAACTTTACTGATCACGCCCATCGATCGCTAGTTTTATTGTTGTTTTTAACTTAGATAAACATCGATCGCTCTAATAATTATAGTGTATGCCAATTTTACCGATCGCCCCTCGCACCCCAGAAAAGCGCACCACTTCGCCGCTCTCTTGGGAGATCGCCCTCAATCCCGAATCGAGTAATCAATAGGTAGATAAAGCATAATAAATATAAATAGCAACAACCTTGACAAAATCGGGGGGGGAGGGTATAGTGGGTGGGAATTTAGCTAAACAATGTATTCTATGCCACTTAAAAGTTCCTTTTGCTATTCCGTCGCCCTCGCCACGGTAGCCACCGCCACCCTCGCACCAGTTGCCAGCGCCGCAACTTTTAACTTTTCCTACACCTCCAGCTTAGGAACCATCACTGCGACGGTTGACGGAACCCTGCAACTGGATAACAACACGGTATTCGTCAGTTCTATCAGTAATACCACCTTTAACGGCTCTCCCGCTCCTGCCCTCCCGTTCATAGGTTCTTATCTCGATAGCATTCTTGCTGGTGTTGTTGTAACGGGTCAGGCGGTGCTATCCCTAGACGGAGCGGGACTGGATTTTGTCGCTTGTAACACGACGAATTGTATTGATGGATTCGGCTTTTTGCCCCCTAACGCTATTGTAGGTAACACGACCGACCTGTTCGCTTCCGGCAGTGCCTACGGTTCTACTCTTCCTGAACTCTTCGTTCTCGCCAATTATTCCCTGACCCCGGCTGGCACTACCACCGTTCCCGAACCGGCGACGGTTCTCGGTTTACTCTCCGTTGCCGGGGTCGGTTTATTGTGCAAAGGCCGGAAACTGGAAAAGTAATTTTGACCGACTGATCCCCCTGCCCTCCTTATCAAGGGGGGTGTCTGACAACTTTTAACACCTACCTACTTAACTAAAGGGATTAATAATCATCAATTGATTCTCGATTCGCTGACCATCTTGTAAATCTTCACTGTAGAGAATTTGACAGCCCGCTTCCAGAGCGCTGGCCAGTATTAAACTATCAAAGTAACTATATTGATAACGTTCCGCTAGATTCAATGCCATCTCTATCGTATTAACAGAAACGAGGACGATTGGGAATCCCTCGGAAAGCTCTTGTACAGCGTCTCGAATTTGCGAATAGCTTAGGGAAAATTTCCGTTTTAATACATTTATCGTTTCATTTAAAACCTGTGTACTAATCCAAGCCTCACCCGATCCAACACAATCAATCGCTCGCTGTCGTTTATCCGGCTCATCCTCAGAATACCCGTAAATTAAGACATTAGTATCGATAAAAACTTTATCGGGCATTAGCCTCGTCCCGATCGAATGTAAATCCCCGTGTATTTAAAGAAATCGCCTCGAACATCGTTTTTTCAGTTTTCTGGCTCGGATCGGGGACGATTTCCGAGTCATCCAAAACAATCACCCGTATCATCTTACCTTCCCATCGAGAAGAATATCGGGGGGGAACGCTCACCTGACCGTCATAAATAACCGTCCTAAATTCGATCGCTTCCATACATAGCTCCAATTAAACCCTATCTCTACTTTAGCTCTAGAGTTAAGCGATCGATTAAATCCTATCAGGGGAACTGGGACAACGGGAACACCGAAACGGAGACTATAACTATTTTAATGCTAGTTATTTTGTTTGTCTTTGGCCAATGAAAAGAGCGATCGGCGGCTAGAGTATTTCTTTGATGATACTATAACCCCCCGCACCCTAGAAAAGCGCACCCCTTCGCGCATCTCTGGGAGATCGCCCTCAATCCCTAATCGAGTAATCAATAGCTAAATGAAGCATAAGAAATATAAATGATAAAAATCTTGACAAAATGGGCGGGCGGGGGTATAGCAGGGGGGAATTTAGCTAAACAATGTCTTCTATGCCACTCAAAAGTTCCTTTTGCGGTGGTGATTCGGTAGTAGTGATGGCGGCTTAATCCTTTGCTTTGCTGTGCATTGTAGTCATGGATAAAATACCAAAGGGCTCCCCAACGTGATTCTCCATTTTTTTAGAGAAAGATAGACTCTCTCTCACCAACCGAGAAATCTT
>NZ_JASJFF010000442.1:0-3546 GCF_030065435.1 Microcystis sp. M53603_WE2 | reverse complement strand
GATTTTAAGCTATAATCAAAGATGTTGATTTATCCCATGAAGTAACAATGTTATCGATTAATCTAGTAACGCACCAAATAAATTAATGATAGATGTGGTGCGTTACGACGGATTGTTAGATGATTGAGTAGGGGCGAAGCATTCGGACAATAACCTATTACTGAAACCCTAGATTTCCTATCCGAATGCTTCGCCCGTACCCCGAATTTTTCTCTAGCAAACTCAATTGGGGATGGGGGGTGAGTGCGATCATAGATTTTAAGCTATAATCAAAGATGTTGATTTATCCCATGAAGTAACAATGTTATCGATTAATCTAGATCGAGAAACCGAGAACTATCTAGCAGACATCATTTCCGAAGAGAATATTAGCTCAGAAGAACTTCTGAAAAAACTCATTTACGAACATTGGCAAAGCTTAAAACCGCGTAAAACTTTATCACAACGCCGGGGAGGTCATCCTCAGCATCTTTTAGAAAATGCTCCACCTGATTTATCATTGCGAGAAAACCGCAAAAAAGTAGTGGCAGAATATATACAAAACCATCATCAGCAACATCATTTATGACAAATTATCCCCCAAAAATTATTACAGAATCAATCAACCAATTCTCTAACTTCAAAGCAGGCACACGCTCAAATTCACGAGTATTTGCGGTAACAAGAGTCAGATCAAGCGCTAGAGAATGAGCAGCAATCAGTAAATCATTTGGACCGATTGGGGTTCCTGCTTGCTCCAAATGTTTACGAATTAGGGCATAGTGCTTATCTACAGTTGATTCTAATGGCAAAACTGTCAAGAACTCCAGGATGCGTTCTAGTTGCTGCACCAGACGGGAGGAACCACTTTTAACCACTCCAAATCTTAATTCACACGCCACAATGATGCTCGTACAAACGCTTTCTTCGCCGACATCCACAATATGCTGGAAAACCTGACCTTGGGGATACCTGATCAAATGTGATAGGATGTTAGTATCAAGCAGATATTGATAGGTCATTGGGTGGTACTAAAATGTAATGTCATCAAGGGGAAGCAACCCTTCATCTATATCAGGAAAATTGTCTGTAATGTCTGGCAAAGTAGTCAGCAAAGAAATTAGAGAACCGGAAGAAATCGGCTCAATGATTAAGCGATGACCTTCTTTGCGTAACAAAACCTCTGTGCTTGATAGGGCAAGTTCAGGAGGAATAGTTAAGACTTGCTCTTGTCCACTTGTTAGTAAAGAAACCTGACGTAAGTTTTGCATCTGTTGACCTCTTTGTTAATGATCACCTTACTATAATAGACGCTTCTAAGACAGAATATTCAGTATCTAAAACTTCTACTCCAAAGGTTTCAATATGAAAACGGAGTGCTGATTTCGCATCTTCTAGCGCTTCTTGATATGATTCGCCTTCGCCAATGACAACACCTTCAATACCTAAAGGATAAGCAATATAGCCATCTGGGTGTTTTTCGACAATTATTTTAATACTTTTCATGATTATTTTTTAAATACATTTTCCCAATTCATCAAGCAAATCCATCGCCACCTCTAGCCAGTCCACCGCACCCTCTGAAGACGGCTCAGGCGTTGCTCCCCTTACCCCTTCTGGACGCGAGACTAAGGGTTTAAAATTCTCATTATTCTCGTTGGCCTTCTCTGCTAAAAAGTCCCCTAATAGCGTCGGACGCTCATAGTCCTGCCGATAGTCCCAGACCCAGTTTAACACTGTGATTACCTCCGATCGCTGTTCCGCTGACCAGCCTTGTTTATCGATATACTGCGCCATGATTTGCTGACAGTTTTCCCACCGACGGTAAGCTTCCCACAGCGCCGATATAGGTTTCCTCATCGCCAAGGACACCGCGCCGCCTTCTGGGAAATCCTGGCGCAGGTCCGAACTCAACAGAACCCCAGTTAACCAAGCTCCTCCTTCCCCTAACTCGACTAAAATATAGGCTAATGTTGCCGGATTTAGGTCAATTTCGACCCTAATTTGGCTTAAATCTAACATTTCTTCACCAGAGTCTTGGGGAATCAATACAGCTTCTAGTTTACCTAGCTTGGGTAGTACCACTTGAGCATTATCAGCCGCCGCAGCATCTACCTCTATCCCATGCTCTTCTAGATAATCTGTCAGCACCGCCGCCGCTAAGGTGTTTTGGCGAAATTCCCCAAAGCTGGGATAGGGAACCCAAACAGAGTCGGCTAAATCTGTTTTAGGGTCTAAACCCGCAAGTTTAGCTAACTCAACCAGATCATCTGTATCTGCATTAGCAAGACGCAGGTACAGTTCTTCAACTTCTCGAATAAAATCTGCATCACTCATAACGTAATACCTGACGACTTAGATAGGGTTGGGTTTTATGCTTTAAAAATAACTTAGCGAATCCTAACTCAAATATGTTTAATTTTTCGTGTCGATAAATATCATCTCTAAATAAATTTTCTAAACCCGTAATCACAACCTGACGCATTTCAGGAGTAAATGTCGCTTCAACGCTCCAGGGAACACCCGCAATTAACATTTTACCCAGGGAATCCGCTAATTCCCCAATCAAAACAGGCTCACCTGTCCTATTCTCGAACACCCACACAGGCTGATTATTTGCTCCCTTGTGACTAATTTGCGCTATTTTAAGCTGAAACTTATCCCCCTGGGACTCTTTTTGACGCTTTTCTCTAACTCCCTTTAAGCTTGCTTTCGATAAATCAGGAGTTGCAGAACCTTCTAGTTGAAACTTGCTTTCCTGTTCTCCTCCTAACTGACGTTCAATCTCTAATTCCCTTGCTAAAATCTTTTTCAACGCTTCATTTCTCAACTCAGAAGGCATTTGGCCATTCTCCAGTTTTAAGCGTAACTCTCCCCCCCGCAAACCAAACTTAACCCGTCCAAAGCGAAAATCAAGCCACTGCTGATTAAAAATAATCCGCACCGATAGGGAAAACGCCTCTGGATCAGACTTTTTCAAAAGCGAAAAAACACCCTTAGACTCAGGCGCAAGGGGTTCTCCCAAAATCTACAAGTGCAGACATTCAGGACACTTATTGTCATGTTCTGTTACCGCAATTGCCCTTGATTGCTTTGCCATCATCCTAGGCCTTTCAAACCCTTAACTGTAATAATTGTACTGTATGTGGGGTTTGCGGCAAAAAATTTGTTGTTTTGCTAATAAAGTCCCAAAACCATTTTTTAGCAAAGCTGCTACCGATATTCAGCCAGCCCTAATTAGCTAGAGCAAGCCTCAAGAATTCCTAGCAAATTAACTAAGGGGTTATCTTAATGCTTGCTGCTATCAGCTTAATTTTCTTCCTCCACTTCCGGGGTTGGTTGTGGTAAACGAGCGATAAAATCTTTCATTTTGGGATGATTAAACATTTTCTCCGTGTCTTGCAGAAGACTTTTACCCCAGAGATTTTCCCCTAAAAATTTCAGACTGGCATAACGACTATCGCTAGTGAGAGCGGCCTGAGCTAATTTGATCCCCTCCTCAGTTTTTCCTTGACTATAAATAGCCACCGCAATAGCTAACTGAGGTTCCGCCTGTTTAGGATCAAT
>NZ_JASJFF010000681.1:0-12800 GCF_030065435.1 Microcystis sp. M53603_WE2 | reverse complement strand
GCCGATTGGAAGATTAATAACGGCACATGGCGGAATTGGATGGCAATCTCGGAAACTTTTTTCGGCAGACGTTTACCGGTACGCAGATAGAAAGGGACACCCTGCCAACGCCAGTTATCTACCATTAATTTCATGGCCACGTAGGTGGGGGTGGTCGATTCCGGATTAACCCCCGGTTCTTGCCGATAGCCCAGAATGGGTTTTCCTTTCATCCAACCGGCTTTATACTGGCCGCGGATGGCGGATTTTTCCAGGTTATTAATATCGGCCAGGTGAGTCGCTTGCAGGACTTTGACTTTTTCGCCGCGGACACTATCAGCGTTAATAGCGTTGGGCGCTTCCATGGCCGTCAAGCAGAATAACTGCATCAGGTGATTTTGCACCATATCGCGCAAAGCTCCCGATTTTTCGTAATATCCGGCCCGCTCCTCCACTCCCACGGTTTCGGCCACGGTAATCTGGACGTGATCGATAAATTGACGATTCCAGAGGGGTTCAAAGATAGCGTTAGCAAATCGGAACACCAATAAGTTTTGGACGGTTTCCTTGCCTAAATAGTGGTCAATGCGATAAACTTGGTTCTCCTGACAAACCTCTTGTACGACTCGATTGAGAACTTGGGCAGAACTGAGATCTTTGCCAAAGGGTTTTTCGATCACTAACCGGTGTTTAATTGGGTCTTTCAGCATTCCAGCCGCGCCAAGGTTTTTAAGACCGGGAGGGAAGAAATTAGGAGAAACCGCTAGATAAAAGACTCGATTGCCACGGGTTCCCCGGATTCCGTCTAATTCTTCCAGAAAAACTTTCATTTTGGCGTAACTTTCCGGATCGTCCATGTTGCCGGGGAAATAGTACAACCCTTGGGCGAAGTCTTGCCAATATTCCTCACTGCCAATCCCGTCGGAAAATTCTTCGATGCCTTGGCGCATCTGTTGGCGAAAATAATCATGACTCCACTCTCGGCGCGCTGTACCAACGATGGTTAATTCGGCCGGTAGTCGTCTTTCCCGTTTCAGTTGATAGAGAGCAGGAACCAGTTTTCTTTGGGTTAAGTCTCCCGATGCCCCAAAAATGACTAAAATTAGGGGTTCTGGGGTTCTTTCTTGTCGCAATCCCACTCGGAGAGGATTTTCGAGCAGCTTTACCATAGGATTTTGTCTAGCCGAGGTGCATTATTTTCCAGTCTAGCGAGAATACCCGACGGCATACCTAAAGTAAAAATTAACAACCACAATCAGTAATCAGTAATCAGTAATCAGTGATCAGTAATCAGTGACCAGTAATCATACTAAATCTGGTTATTAAAGACTGATTATTGATTCCTCCTTTTGCATGAGTGCCTAGGCCTTTTTGAGATCAAAAAGTTCCGGGACTGGGAGTGAGCGGGGGGAAAATTGGGGGACTTTTGCCCTGAAAATTAGGTAATTGACCTCCTAAAAATGGGTAAAACCCCACAATCTAACCCTAAGAAAAACTTTTTGCCGCAAACCCTACTTATTTTTTGGCGGTTTTAACACAATCGAGGGTACGGACGATGGCGGCTGCTGCGTAGTTACGACGGGCGGGATCGTTTGGTACAAAAGAACTACCCCGTTCGTTCAAGGGAGAGGCCACACCGCAAAATCCCGACATCTGGGTAATTAAACTGGCGGCCCAATGGCCGGAAGTATCGGAAAAATTGACGGGGGTTTTAGTTTGGGCTAAATCGGGGGCTTGTTTTTGCTGAGTTTTCAGGTAGGTGGCGGCCTGTTTGAGAATCGCCATCAATTCGGCCCTGGTGATGGGGTCGGTGGGACGGAATTCGCCGTTAGCTTTGCCGGCAACAATACCATTGGCCCGGGCCCATTGGATTTTTTTGGCACTCCAGCGCGTCGCTTCTACGTCGTTAAAACTGCCGCTGCCGGGGGGAATCTCTTCTAGGTTAATTTTGGTGACAGTTCCCATCCCTTCAATAATCATCGAGACGAATTGTTCCCTGGTGACGGGATTTTCGGGGCGGAAGGTGTTATCTTCTTTAAAACCGGCCACTACCCCAAGCGCGATCGCTTTTTCAATCTCAGTTTTATAGATATCGCCGCTAATATCCTGAAAACTAGACCCAGAACTGGGGGGAGGAGTGGTTTCGCTGAGGGGAGGTCTGCCGGTGGCTGCGAGAACTTCCGCTTCTTTGCCGCTAAAGTAGAAGTGGCCTAAACTTTTGCCTTCAAAGGTACGACGGCTAAATCTCCAACCCGGTTCGAGGATAATTTTCATAAATCCTGTTTGCATTCCTCGGGTTCTTCCCACCACTAATTCCGGTCTGCGCGCATCCCGGGGAGTTCCCACTAAGTATAATTCGCCATTGCGTTCCACAATACGCAGGATGTAATCTAGCCCAAAATCCCGGCCATCGAGACGGATAGAATAACCATTACTATCAGTGGCGCGGCGACAAATGCCGGTAAAGTCAAAGTTGAGGAGCAGCGGGTCAATCATGACGGGATTTGAGCCGCTTTCGCTCCAACACTTCTGTTTTCCCGGAATTTGTTCCAATACTAGCAGGTCAAATTTATTACCTCCGTAGGGACGAGCGATCGCTACTACCTGGGTCTGCTCGATGTCCTGTTCGTCAAAGTTGGCCGCTGGTGTGGCAGTTATGCCCAAGGTCATTAGGGCGGTTAGGGCGATCGATAATCTGGCTTTCATAATCTTTATCTATAAGACGCTTTTTGCAGTAAAAATAGACGTGCTAGTCCCAATATTCTAAGACTGAATACTTCTGGTTGTTGTTCCAGACTGCGCCGGATTGTTGTCTGTCCGCACAAGTTTTCTCTCAATCTTCAATTTCCGAACCTATTGATCCGAGCAATATTCTGCTTGAACTGGTGGGGTGATCAATATTAATTCGGTTGACTGTTGAAGCTAGGCAGATTTTGGCGGATTGTTGAAAATTTTAGCCAGCCATTCGAGTCTTAGGCTAAGATGGGGAGAGAGGCTTTTAATTGACCGCATCCCTTGACTTCCTCACAGGATTTAAGCCCAATAATTGCCTAAAAAATGGCAATTAATCGATTGAGGGCTATCAGTGCTGCGGTGAATTATCATAGTTTATTAGCTCTGGTGAGCCGTTGCCCTTTCTTTGGTGTGTGTGAGGTAAACAATTATGAGTAACTCCCCTGGCGATCCTTCTTCTCGTCCTAATCTTTTTCTGAGTATCGGTCGATTTTTACGCCGGCCTTCTACTTTAATTGTCGGGGGAATTACTCTCCTAGGAATTACCTCCCTTGGCTATTTTACGACTCGTTATTTAGTTTATGAACGTCTCACCCCAATTTTAGATAATATCTTCAGTGAAATGCTGCATAGACCCGTCAGGGTAGGTAAGATAGAGGGCTTTTATTTTAATCGCATCCGTATCGGTAAATCGGAAATTCCAGCTACGGCCAATTCTGCTGATAGTTTATCTATTGATGCGATCGAATTGGGATTAAATCCGCTGCCCTTACTTTTAGGTCTGCCGCTGCCGGTTGATGTCAAGTTAATTAATCCCAGTATTTATCTCGATCAGGATAAAAATGGTCAATGGCTCGATAATTTAGAAAAAATATCTAGTAACTTTGAGCGGGAGGCACCTATTAAGTTAAATCTGGGTGTTCAGGTGGAGAAGGCAGCTATTACTATCCAACCCTATACCCTGAAAAAACCGATAGAAATTAAAGCCGATGGTCAGGGAAGATTTCTTGATAATCAAAGGCAACCTCTCACCTACGATCTTAGCGCAGAAATCCTCAAAAGTCAAGTAAAAATTCAAGGAGAAACGGCGTTAAAAACGGGTGAAAGTCAAACTAATCTTCAGATTGATCGTTTAAATTTAAGTGAACTATTAACTTTAATTCCTAATCGCAATTTCCAATTCAATCAAGGACAAGTAAATGCCAATATTGCTCTCAATATTCCCAGTTGGGCAAAGCTAAATCAAACCGAAGGAAATGGTAATTTTCAGGTGACGGATGTAGCGGGAAAATTCCAACCTTTTCAGTATCCAATTAAGCTAACAACTAAGTTAAATTTACAGGGAGATAAAGTATTAGTTGAACAGGCGAACGCAAGTATTGGCAAGATTAAAACTGAGGTGAGAGGAGAAGTAAATTGGCAAACTGGTTATCATCTCAATGTCGCTCTAGAATCGGTGGATTTACAACAACTTTTAAGAATTATTTATCTGCAATCACCTCTAGATTTACGGGGAGAAGCACGCTCTACTTTTCAAGTGACGGGAAAACTAGATCAACCTCTAATTAAAGGAACCGTTAGCAACAGCAAACCGATTATTTTTGAGCAAATTCCTATTCAATCAATAACCAGTAATTTTCAAACAAATCTCAATCGTCTTAATTTAGATAAAATTCAAATTAAACCCGTCGCAGGTGGAGAAATTAAAGGAGAAGGAAAATTGCAGTTAAATATTCTGCAATCCCTGCAAAAAAATCAACCTCTTGACGGGACCAAAATGCCGATTGATTTGAATTTACAAGCCAATTTTCCCACGAGAAAAATTTTATCTCAACTGGCAACAATTCCCGCTAAAATTAATATAAACGATCTGCAAGCTAATATTAAAGCTAGGGGTAGTTTAGGACTGCCACAATTATTAATTAATTGGCAAATACCCAGGGTTAATCAGTCAGGATTAATCAATGTTGCCGGGGAGGGTAAAGTATTTTTAGGGGGCAACAAAATAAATTTAACCGATACGGTCATTAAAACAAATGGCGGCAAACTACAGGTTAATGGTAATGGTGATTTTACTAGCAAATTAGTCCAGGGAAAAATCACGGGTAATAACTTTTTATTGACTCCTTTTGTGCCTCTTGTTTGTCAATATTTAGATAGCATTTGCCCCTACCTAGAAACCTTAGAACCCTTAAATTTAGAGACAGCTAATATTCAAGTTAGTGGCAAAATTGACCAACTTAATATTAATACTTTAAACGGAGTTGCTAACTTAAGAATTAGCGGTAAACAAGGCACAATTTCAGTCAATAGTCAAGTATTGCAAGGAAATCTTCAGGCTAACGCTTTCTTAGCGGGATTGCCGATTAATTCCCTATTGCCTAACTTACCAACCCAGGTTAAATTACTGCAATCGCAAATTAATTTACAAGGTTATTTAGGAGAATTACTAAATAATAAAAATAATATTTTCAGCAGTTGGCAAGGTCAAGGGAATATGGAGTTATTAGTAGATAATAATCCTTTAATTGCCACAGCCAGACTGAATCGAGGTTTTCTGACAGGAACAGTCAACACTGGGGGAATTAGTCTCAATCCTCTAGTGGAAAATTTAACAGTTCCCGTTAGTTTAGGCAGGGCAAAAATCAGCTTTGCTGGCAGAATAAATGCTCTGATTAGCGGTACTTTAACGGATTTACAAACTTGGCGCGGAGAGGGGGATATACAGTTATTTGTCAATAATCAATCCCTGAGAACGACAACCCAACTGGAACAAGGTATTTTAAGCGGTATAGTTAATACGGCTGGCATTAACTTAAATCCGTTTTTACCCAATATAAATATTCCTGTTAGTCTAGGGAAAACCCAAGTCAATTTCACCAGTGCAATCAATAATTTACTAGCGGGAAAAATCCCTAATTTGTCCACCGTCAATGCTAGGGTAAATACTCGGTTGTTAGTGGATAATAATCCGATTAATACTGATATTCAGTTAAACAACGGTATTTTTAATATTCTCAGTAGCTTAGAGCGTTTTCAGACTAATGTTCCCCTAGCGTTGAATATTGACCAAACGAAGTTTCAAGCGACAGGAAATGCCCAAACTATTTTCGACTCTCTGCTAGAAAAACGACTCAACTTAAGCAGTGTCAAAGTAGTTTTTAACTCTCGTATTAATGTAGCTAAAGGAGAGATTAAAGCTAAGGCACAACTGAATAATAATTTCTGGCAAAGTGATATTATTGCCGCTAATCTTGATCCCGCTGCCCTAATGGGGCAATTGCCAGGAATAAAATCAATCTCGATTCCTAACTTAGATTTTAGTGCCAATTTAGCGGGAAATATTAAAGAAATTTGGCAGGGAGTAACACCAATTCAGGTTAATAATCTTTCGGCACAGTGGGGAGAAAATAGCTTTAATGTGCGAGGAAATATTCTTTTAGCTAATCTTATCAGTCAACCCGATATCGCTGAGGTTAACTTAAATCTACAGGCAAAAACCGACCTTGCTACTGTACCGCTAACTCAGATTATATCGCTTTTACCGATCGATCCTCGTTTGAAACCCAGAGAATCGACACTGACAGGGAGCGGAGAATTTCAAGGACAAATCACGGGAAAAAATCTCTTAACTGCTTGGCAAAAAGTGGGAAATATACAAATCAAAGGAGATATAAATTTAGCGAATTTTAGCATTAATGATCGACCCTTTGAACCTATCTTAAAAGGAAGTATGCAAGCAGGAATCGGTCAAAATATTAGTTTAAATCTGCGGGGAAATCAGGACATTATTGACCTAACTTTCGATCCTTGTCAACAAAATAATTGTCTGCTGCCCTATCTTCCCTTAGGGATAAATATTCGCCAAGCTTTTGGAAATAAAACTCCTTTTCTAGCAACAGCTAAACGAAGCGGCGAAAATTTCAATGTTCAGATTGCCGATTTTCCCCTAGAAATCCTGAAAATATCTCCCACGGCAGCCTACAATGTTCCGGGGATTATTGCTGGACAAGTGAATGCTAATCTAGACATCAATTTATTTAACTTACAGGGACAGGGACAACTAGAGATTAACCGACCTAGTTTAGGTAACTTAATTGGGGAAAAATTAACGGCAAATTTGGTTTATCGGGATTCCATAGTTCAACTGCAAGAAGGTAGTTTACAAGCGGGTGCCAGTCAATATAATCTGCAAGGTTTATTTAATTGGCAAACCCAGGAAATAGAAGCTAAACTCAGGGTAGATCAAGGTTATATTCAAGATTTATTATCAGTTGCTAGTATCTATGATTTAACCAGTTTAATCAACCTTTTCTCCTCCGAGAGTAACCAGGCTATTCAACTTAGTCCCCTAGGAGTAGGTAATCCCGAAGCTTCCCTAGCACAACAGGTAAATTTGCGGGCAAAAATTGAAGAAATAATCCAGCAATTAGCAGGGGAAAGAGGGGTAGTCGGCATACCTTCCGAACTAGATTTTCGCGGCCGTTATCAAGCAAATATAGCCTTAACTGGTACTTTAAAAAATCCCGATCTTAGCGTACAATTTCAGGGCAATAGATGGGAATGGCGACCCCAAAGACCGACGGTAAATATTGTTAACCCTCTGGGAATTGTCACCACCGATACCCAATTAATTCCTATTGATGAAGTAACAATTAATCTTAACTTAAATCGTCAGTTGCTCAGGATAGAACCGATTAGATTAAAATCACGAGATTCTTCCGTATTTTTAGCGGGTGATTTTTCCCTAAAAAAAGTAGAGGGAAGTTTTGCCGTGGAAAATCTTTCTCTCGATCTCTTGAGAAATTTTGTGCAGTTTCCCTTAGATTTGTCCGGTAGTCTAAAAACTCAAGGACAAATTACAGGAACTTTATTAAATCCTCGTATTCAGGGTAATTTTGCCTTTATTGACGGTGCAATTAATGCCCAAAATATTAATCAAGATATAATTGGTTTATTTACCTATAACCAGTATCGTTTTGATTTGCGGACAACCTCCTCCGAATCAATCCAACTCTATGCCAGCATTCCCTATCCTCCCTTACCGGGTAATGATCAATTAAAAATCCAAGCAAAATTGGGAACCGATGCAATCAAATTAATTGAAGCTATCAGTCAAAACGCCATCGAATGGGTTAACGGTGAGGGAGAGGTAGTTCTTTCAGCGACGGGAAGATTAGATATAAAAGAGGGTTTAAAAATCAAAGATTTAGAAGCAAATGGTATAGTTACTCTCAATAATGCCGCTATCCGCAGTGTTGCTTTTCCAGAGATTTTAACCGTAAATGGCCGCATTGGGTTAACCCCTGAAAACTTAACAGTAGAGGAATTACAAGGCTCGATCGCTGACAGACAAATTTCTGTGGTGGGAGTTTTACCTTTCTTTCAAGCCATCAAAAATAATCCTAATCCCTTAACAGTTAATATTCAAGAGGGAGATATAGCAATTAATGGCCTTTATCGGGGATTAATTGCTGGGAATGCCATGGTAACGGGAACAATTCAGCAACCAATTATCGGGGGGAATGTGCGTCTTTCTAGGGGTAAAGTTTTTCTTCCTCGCACCCCAGAAATTAATCAAGAAACGGATAAACCGGTGAGTCGCTGGTTGCAGCCTCTCAACATTCCTCAGACGACAAATATTACTCCAGTTTTAAATAATTTCCAAGTGTCTTTAGCGGGATTATCCATCGAACAAGAACCTTTGTATCAATTTGATTTTAGTGGTGCTTTAACCTTGAACGGTCCGCTCACTCCACTAGAGAAATTACAAACCAATGGAGTGATTAATCTCGATCGAGGACGGGTTAGTTACATCGATACGCGTTTTCTTCTTAACCGACGCAATCAAAATGTTATTGTTTTCGATTCTAGTCGCGGGTTGGGACTTTTTAATCCCTTTGTTGATATTCAACTGCGAACAATTCTCAGCGAATTTTCTCAATCTCGTGATTTTGCTATCTCCCGTCCAGGGGGGGATTTTCCTAGTAATGAAATTCCCGATGATAGCCTCAATCGCATTCAAAGGATTGATGTCACCCTCAGCGTTGAAGGGGAATTAAACCGCTTGCTACCAAATTTAGGACGTAATATCAATGAAGTGTGCCAAATTCGTCCCGATAGTCCACCTTTTCCCCTAGAGGAAAACTATACAGATACAGAATTACAAAAAGCTGCTAATTGTTTACAAGCAGTGGCTTTTGCTAGAGGTGAAGATGAGGGACTGCTTAATACTCCCCTAGTTAAATTAACCAGCACTCCCCCCCGCAGCCAAGGGGAAATCGTTCGACTTTTGGGGGAACAATTGCTGTCGGTTTTTAATGGTTTACAGGGGAAAAATACGGAACAATTAATTCAATTTGGAGTGGTTCAGTTGGCAATTCCCCTCTTAGCCCAAGGAGTCGTGTATGATGTGGAAAATGCGGTTAGTAATGCGATCGGAGCAACGGATTTTAATATTCTTCCCAATTTGGAAACCGTCTATCGAGTTAATTCCCAGTCTTTTATCCGCTTCTCCTACGATTACAATTTGAATGAGTTTACCGTCCGCTATCAAACCCAATTTTAAAGTAAGATTGAGAGATATAGCATAATTCAGAAGTTAGGAGACAAGGGAAAATTAGGTTATACTTCATCTTACTTGATATTCTATGATTATTCGCGAGGCTAAAGAAACAGATTTACCAACAATTATCGAGATTTATAATGCTGCTGTTCCCACTCGCAAGGCAACCGCAGATTTAAAGCCTATTTCCCTCGAAAGTCGGCGAGAATGGTTTGAAAAGCACGATCCTGAACAGTATCCCATCTGGGTAATAGCGATCGAAGGTCGGGTGGTGGGTTGGCTGAGTTTACAGATGTTTTATGGTCGTGTCGCTTACCAAAAAACGGCAGAGGTTAGTTTATATATTGCCCCCGATTATCAAGGTCGTGGAATCGGTAAATTATTAGTAGAATATGCCTTGGAGCGCTGTCCCCAATTGGGTATATCTAATCTTATCTGTATTATTTTTGCCCACAATCAAGCCAGTATTTGTCTCTTTGAAAAATTCGGCTTTCAACGATGGGGTTATTTACCCCAAATTGCCGCTCTAGACGATTTTCTGGCTGATGTGGTCATTTTAGGGAAAAAAGTCGCTTAAATAGGCAATTTCTCCATAGCTAGACTAAATTCTAGACTTAATTGAATATAAGCATTTTCTGATTCGCCTAGAGATGGTTTCTGGGTGAGAGAAAAGAGATAGTCCTCATACCAAATCTCAGAACTTCCCGCACATTTTTCGTCTCTAAATAACCATTGTTGAAACACTTGTTCTCTCCCATCCTGAGGGGCAACAATCTGATAAACTTTTAGAGATTTTTTAGCAATTCTCTGGCTGCCCTTGCTGGTTAATTGATAACCTAACAAGTTCAAACAATTACGAATAATCGTCAGAGGACGGGCAGTATTAGAGAGGTTAATCTTGGTGATAGTTTTAATCTCGTTGCGGTTTTTAATGGCGATTTCGGCCATTTTTTGTAAATCGGCATCATGATTAGTTAATTCTCTTTCAGGGTTAGCTAATAATACGGGAATTCCCAACACTTCTAACGTCCCGATAATCACTCCTAATTGACTACCATTAAAATCGGGAATAAATAAACTTCCCTGACCTGATTCTATCAGTTTACGGGCAATTAAAGCATCTCGATCGCACAAAAATTGTCGCCCAATTGTCAAAAAGTAATGTAGGCGTAGTTCTTGATACCATCCCTGATCATCTTTAATCACTAATTGCGGTGTGACGGGGATTCCATAGCGTTTGTATAGGTCATATTTCCTGATAATTCTCCTTTCTTTCACTGACTTAATTAACTGTTTTTTTAGCCAACGATATTCTGATTCCGTGATCTCGTCTGCGCTGGCAATTTCCTCGCATTCAGAACGATAATTATGTTCCCTAATTTCCTCAATTGCTGCCGTTAACTGATTATTTATTTCTAGTTCTTCTTCCTGATTCCGTTCTTTAATTCTATGACCTTCTGCTTGTAAAATACCTAGAATTGACTGACGATAATTAAGCATATAAGCATTTACTCGCACAGCCATTTTTGCCCAGCAGAGGAGAGATTCCGCTTGAAAAGTTGTATCTAAATCCTCCAGAGATTCTAAATCTGACTGGTGTAATAAGCGAATATTAACCTCCGTTAGTCGGTGTCCAGAGGTGAGAAGTTTGGGGATAGAAGTGGAACCATTGCCCACCTGATTAAATCCGTACACTGCTGACCAAATATAACGAGGAATATTCTCTCTAATTCTCCCTAAAAATTGAGCGATAGAAGTGGGAGTTTGAATCCCCTGTGCTAAACACCAAACCGAGGTAAAGTGTTGCTGAATATCAATACTAATTCCCGTTTCGATCGCAGGACTAGCTAGAACTATATCATAGTTAAGCAACAATTGATTTAAATTGCCAATCGCCTCATAGGCAGCGTGACTAGAATCTTGCAATGACTCTGAGTCTATCCGCAAAATTTTCTTCTGGGGAAATTGCTTTCTTAGATAAAATTCTAGGGTAATTGTCCCCCATTTACTGGTTAACTTTTGTGCTGACAGACAAACAAAAGGTTTTCCTCCCTCTTTAATATGTTTGACTAAATCATTAACTAGCTGTTGGGGAGTATTATCAGAGTAGTTATAAACTCGCCAAGCTTCCTTATAATTAGGTTTCCAATCGTTACTAATTAAAAAATTTTCTAGTTTAATCGCCGCTAGAGAAGTTAAGTATTCTAGGGAAATATCACTTAAATCAGCATCGGCAACTAGGACTTTGCCCCCACTGCTGACCACAGTTTGCAGCAGGGACTTTAGGGATCTTAAAATTGCCACACGATTAGTTTTACAAGTATCCCCATTTAACCCATGCCATAGAACCTGTTCGATCTCATCGATAATAATGATAGCTTCTCGCCAATCTTCCGCTTGAAATTTAGCTTGTGATTGGGGATGGAGAGAGTCAATACATAAACCATAACCGTAAATTTGTGCCGCAGGATTGTCCCTAACTTGACTGATATAGTTTAAACCAAAGCGTTGACATAACTCCTCCACCAGTTTCACCCGATGACCGATAACTAAAACTTTTTGTTGATTGGCAATAGCCTGTTTAACTATCTTGGCTAAAAACTCAGTTTTCCCCGTACCTTTAGCCGATTTAATCGCCATTAACTGCGCTGATGTAGGGATGGCAATATCTGGCAAGTAACGGCTATTTAACTCTAGATGAGGTGGGAGAGTTAAACTATTTAAACTCGCTGCCTTCCAAATTTCCCAAGAGGTAGCTTTTTGATAGACTTGTTGGAAGTAATCTTCCCCTCGATTGATTAGTAAATCATCCACCCCTTTACCATCAGCAGCATCCCAAGTAACCACCTTTACCTCACAGTTAGCCTGACTGAATAGATAACCCATTCTCTGTAAAGCTAAATTAACCGCTTGTTGGGTTTTTGGTTTAGTTTCTTGATCAAAAACTAGATAAATCTTTCGTCCGGAATTAGCTAATTTTTCCAGCTGCGGAATTAGATGAGATTTGCCGATTCTCCTACCTAGTTCGTCCTTGGGAGTACGATAACCATTGTGAATCCCTGGTAAGGCAATTGTCACATAACCTGCTGTTAGTAATGCCCCCGCTTTTTTCGCTCCTTCCGTAAGACAAATAGGTATCTCTGGATGTTTGATTACCCAAGACCAAAAACCGAGATCCTCTTGCTTATTATCCACTTCTTCAGTTAAAATATTAATACTGATAGACTGGGCTATCCTTTGCCAAATTTTCAGGGGAACCCGCAAAGCAAAGACTCCCGTAGGGGTTTGGGGGGGATGTTCGTACTTAATCGGTTTAGCCTTATCGAAGCTTAAACGGGGAAAATCGGGCTTAAAACAGCCCCAAAGGTCATAATTACCAGTTAATAAGTCAATTCCTGAACACCACCAACCGCCTTGACTGGTATGTTCATAACGCTTGAGAATACTATCCCTAACCCTGCCATCATTGCGTCGCGGTAATTCTTGGGAGGAGAGTAGGTATTCACTGGGAGATAACCCCGCT
>NZ_JASJFF010000669.1:0-2566 GCF_030065435.1 Microcystis sp. M53603_WE2 | reverse complement strand
TACTAGCGGTCGCAAAACGGCTAATCGTCGTCCCCGCAATAGTTCCCCCACTAGCGATCGAGATGTTTATGATCAGCGCCGTAGCGGTGATGATTGGGAAGAAACCAGTCCCCGTCCCCGTCGTCGTCCCGCTAGTGAAGAAACGAGCAGTAAATTGCCCCGCACTGGACAAAAACGTCGTCCTCGCCCAATAATTGAGGATGATCCGCCATTTAAAGGGGAATACGTCGATTATCAACCGATCGATCCTAGCGATACGAGCGATCGAGAAGATTGGCAGAGACCGGATAATAGTGAACGGGAGTCGAGTAATGATCATCCGACTAGGTTTGATTATTAAGGAGTAGGTCCGATGACCAAAGCTCCCTTTTTACTGTTTATCTGCTTGTTTTTAGGGGTTATAGGCGGTTGTAATCTCAATAACCCCGGTTTCTCTACAGGAACCCTAAATAGTCGCTATAATGACGAAAAACCCGCCCTGAGCGGTGATGGTCGTTGGCTTGCTTTGCTGTCTAATCGTCGCGGTAGTAATCAGATGCTGCTTTATGATTTGCAGACAAAACAATACCAAGCCCTAGGGGGATTATATACGGGTCAAGAAATTACCGATAGCCCCAGTTTAAGCCAAACGGGGCGTTATCTGGCTTATGTGGTGATTATTGAGGGTCGTCCCGTCATCGCTTTATATGACCGCATTACCGATCGCTCTGAGTTATTGAGTCAAAATTATCGCGGTTGGTTACGAAATCCCCGTCTTAGTCCCGACGGTCGTTATCTTGTCTTTGAGTCCGCTCGTCGGGGACAATGGGATGTGGAGGTTCTCGATCGCGGTCCGAATATCGAGTTAGATATTGCCGATGGCAGTCCCGTTGAAAGTCCCAAACCGTGAAACGTTATTTTTTTATTAGTCTTGTTGCTGTAATTAGTTTGTTAACTGGATGTGCGGGTTATCCCAGTTTATTGTCTTTTCCTTTCGATCGAGGGGGGAGAACTTTAAACAGTGCTGCTAGTGAATTAACTCCCTATCTTGCCTCTCGCTATCTCGTTTTTGCGTCCGATCGCAATGGTTCCCAAGCTATCTATCTTTTTGATGCCATCGATCGCCGTTTACTGCCTTTACCCGGACTAAATTCTCTCGATCAGATCGCTTCTAGTCCTTCCATTAGTGAAGATGGTCGTTATATCGTTTTTACTGCTAGTCGTCAGGGAAAAACGGCTATTTATCTGTACGATCGACAAACTCAACAGAGAAGGGAAATTGCTCCCGATCTGCTCGCGGAAGTACGCAATCCGATCATCAGTGCCGATGGTTCTAAAGTGGCTTTTGAAGCGGCAAAAAATGGGCAATGGGATATTATGATTTACGATCTATCCGGACGGGTATTAGTCAATGAAAATCAGTGATTATTAGATCTCTTGTAAAAATCAAAAATTGTTGTTAGGGTTAGGAGTCAGTAGCCAGTAGCCGGTCGTCAGGAGAATTAAGAATGAATAATAATCAACTGAATGGTCTATTTAAGGATTTTGTGCAATTTAATCCTTATTTTTGCCGTTTTTGAAACCTCAAAAATTATCTTAAACCCATAGCTTTTAGCCGATGTTCTAGAAATTGTTTTCCCTGTTTTTCCCCGTCAGCAATCAGACGCTGGATATTGGCAGGAGAGCGATCGAGTTTACTTTCGTAGTTGAGACTATGGGCTAATTCCGCCGACATTTCGATCATGGGAATATGGTAATCCTGATCGGGATCTTCCGGGAAAGATTTAGGAATTTTAAATGGTTCTGTTAAGGCGATCTCGCGCAAGAATTCTTCTTTAAAGGCTCCTTTGAGAAATAATTGATTGAGAAAGTCAATCTGATCGAGACCTTGAAATAGGGAAACATTGCCTTCTAATTCATTGCGGCGATCAGCAATATCATCGGATTGCACGGGGATCTTATCTCTAGAGGTGGGATTAATTTTAATTACCCAAATTTCATCGGGAATATTTTCGACTCCGACAAATTCACGGCGAATTAAAGAACGGATGGGGGGATTATCGGAAAATAGTCCATCCCAGTAGGCCATAGTTTCAATGGTGACGGCAGGAAAAATGTTAGGAACACAGGCAGAAGCTAGGATATGTTCAATTTTAACCGCTTCCTCGCGCGAGTTAAATTTACTTAATTTTCCTGTCAGGACATTACAGGCCCCCATTAATAAAATTGGTGGTTCTGGTTTAGCTCCCCAAGTGGCTAATTCCGAGAAATCAATATGCGCTCTTAGTAACTGATCAAAGTTGGTAAAGCGACCGCGTAAACCGTAGGTAGCTAGGGAAAATAAGGTTTTAGTAATTGGAGAGGAAGGACTGAGATTATACTGGGGAATTAATCCTTTGCTGGCTAATTCTAGAGCTTTAATAGCTGAGTCATTAAATAGCTTTTCTGGCTCTTCGTTACCCTTTATGCTAAATCAACATACAAGATGCCAAGATAACATACTTCTAACCCAAAAATTCCGAAAGTTTCTAAAGCCATAGCCTCTCCGTTTTATTAGTTTAAGTTTATTGTTGATTCCCTCGACCAC
>NZ_JASJFF010000289.1:0-6893 GCF_030065435.1 Microcystis sp. M53603_WE2 | reverse complement strand
CTAAATCCTTATCTGGCAAGAGACTTAATTGATTAGTTCGCTCTAGATAAAAACAATTGACAAAAATCGCTAAATGCCTTTCTCTATAAGGGTTCCATCCCTTATAACCCCCGTCCATTGCATAACACAAACCGAAGAGCCGAAAACTGAGGTTCAAGAAGCGTAACCCACCATCCTTTTTTTATGTATGTCCCCAGGGATGACGACTGTTTTCAGTTTGTTACTCTCAAGCGCCAATGAAATATTTACCGTCCGCTCTTTGGTGAAAGTTGAATAAGTTAAAATCAAAGAGAATATCCCTATCGCTACAATCTCAACTATCGATGAATTTACTTAAAGATAAGCAGAAAATTCGTTTTGTTGACCTTTTTTGTGGTTTGGGAGGGTTTCGAGTCGCTATTGAACAAGTTTGTCGCCAACAAAACTTAGAATCTGATTGTGTCTTTTCCTGTGATATAGATAAAGACGCTCGGGCAATTTATCACGCTAATTTTGGCGACAAACCCCAGGGAGATATTACCGAAATCGCCGCCCTAGATATTCCCAATCACGATATTTTAATGGCAGGATTTCCCTGTCAACCTTTTAGTATTTGTGGTGATTTAAAGGGATTTGAAGATACCAGAGGCACGCTATTTTTTGAGATTGCCCGCATTTTAAAAGCCAAACAACCCGCAGCATTTATTCTGGAAAATGTCAAGCAATTGCAGGGACATCAACAGGGAAAAACCTTAGAAGTTATTCTCGATACTTTGCAAGATTTAGATTACTATACCGATTACCGAGTTTTGAATGCGCTTAATTTTGGTTTACCGCAAAAACGGGAACGGATTTTTATCGTTGGTTTCCGAGAAGCGCGGGGTTTTATCTGGCCAAAACCAGCTTTATCTAGAACAACTTTAACGGAAATATTAGAAGAAAATGTCTCGGATTTTTATTATGCTTCCGCAAGAATTCAAAAAAGTCGCTTCCTGAAAAGAGAGGGAAAAAAACCTTATAGTGAACCGACTATCTGGCACGAAAATAAAGGAGGAAATGTCAGTGCTTATCCCTATTCCTGTGCCTTGCGAGCGGGAGCATCCTATAATTATTTGTTAGTGGATGGGAAAAGACGCTTAACAGCAAGGGAAATGCTACGTTTACAAGGTTTTTCCGATGATTATCAAATTGTCGGCAGTTATCAAACTATGCGAAAATTAACCGGTAATAGTGTAGCGATTTCCTGCGTAGCTGCTGTGGTTAATTCTGTAATCGAGTCTTTGTTAGATATTGAGCAAGCATCAACTAATTCATTCTCGTTCAATCGAACAACTCAATGAAGTTTATTTTCGACTCAGGAGTTTTAGATAGTGGTAATTATTCAAGACGCTTTTAATTGCCTATATAGACAGCCTCGTAGGTTGGGTTGAGCGAAACAATACTGGGTCGAAAATGGCTTAATTCGCCTGAAAAAGCGAAACCCAACCACCCCAAAGGTTACTCTTGGTTGGGTTTCCTTGCGTCAACCCAACCTACAATAATTGCTACTCTACTGATATGTAGCATATACTCAACAGATTTAGTATTAGATAAGTTTATTGCTAAAGAAGGAATCCGCAGAAGTATAGAGAAGGCATAGGAGATTATAGCTTGTTTGAGTCCTAATTTATGTCTCTAAAATTAGCTGACCCATTGCCTTGAGAATTTGGAGCAGATTAATTGCTGATTGAGGATACATTAAATTAAGTTCTGGCATTATCTGATAAGTGGGGTTAGTTTCTTGTCTGAGATAGACGAACATATATTGTAAGCCATTAGTCGCTAATCCCCAAACTGAGGGTTGTCTTTCTAAGCTATTGTAGGCATAAGTCAGTAATTGAGGTAATCCCTGACGTACTTCGATTCCACTCTCTTTAGCTTCAATTACTAAAATCCAAAAAGTGATATTATTGACAGTTGATATCGAATTATTCACCGTGACAATATCAAAGCGTCCGCTAATAGTTTTATCTTCATCGACAAGGATAATATTATCAATCCCTTCTTCAACCCTAATCTTAATCGGATAACGATAAAAACCAGCTAACCGCCATAGGGGAAATAGGGTTAAAACTTTCACTTGTCCTTCTGATGCTTTATCTTCCATCAAATAGGGTCGAAAATCGTTGCGGATTTGAACAAGTTCTAATTTTTCTGCGTCGCTGACGGTTTCCAAAGCTAAAAGCTCTGTAAATGAAACATCCTCAAGCTTTTCTTGGAAATTGAGATGACGTTGAACATCAGCAAGGGTTAGTTTACTCGTTTTGAGGGTAAGCATTGATTTAGCAAGCAGTACAGCGCTGTTTCCATGATAGCGTCAAATAGGTTTCTCGGCTGTTCTTGCTAACAAAATAAGCCAAGACAGAAACACCAATTTAAGAATAAAGTTGCTGCGTGGGGTGCGGATTGTTGATTTGGGTTTTTTAACAGAATTGGTAGCCTTCTAACGCACTTTACACTCGTCGGCGATCTACGATCAAGTTATTTTTGAACGAAAAGCACCCCAAGGTCATATTTCTTGTAGTTAGAGGTTTGATTGGGTTGGGGATGGTGGCATGGGATTGGAATGGGGAGAAGTGGGGTGGACTTAGGCTGAAACTCCTTCTCCCTGCTCCCTTCTCCCCTATAGTCTTAACGAGTAATTTAGATAGTCAACAGCTTACCAAATTTAGGTTACACTTCCTCTTGATGGGAAAGACTTTATCTTGAGAAAATAATTGGGCTAAATAGACCCGAATTTAGGGGGTATTTTCTGGAAAAGAATCACTATAATTAAATAAAAATGGTACGCTATTTTTTCCCGATCCATCCATGACTAAAACCCGGGGCATTTGCGCCCCACCTTCGCGCCAAGCTTCGATCGCTTCTTTCTGTAAAACTAATCCTCCCCCCTGTTCTTTTAAAGTTTCTGCTAATAGTCTTTGTGCCTCAGCTTTCCCTTTAGCGCGATTGATTTCTGCCTGGGCCTGTTGTTCTGCTTCTTGGGTGATATAAACGGCTCTTTGGGCGCGTTGTTCCGCGATTTGTTTATCTTCGACAGCCCGAGCAAATTCCGGAGAAAAATTCAAATCTACCACACTGGTATCTAAGACTAGAATACCATACTTTTCTAACCGAGTCGATAGGGCATTATCAAAGTCTTCTTTTAACTCACTGCGTCGAGTAATTGCCTCCTCTACTGTTCTTTTAGCGGCGGCAATTTTAAAGGATTCTTGGGTTTGAGGGGCGATAATTTTAGCGACAATATTTTGTAGGGTACCTTGGGTTCTTCTAATTGCCACTACTTGAGTCGGATCAAGACGAAAATTAATCGCAAAACTAGCGGATAAATTTTGTAAATCTTTAGTGGAACTTTGGGCGGGAACTTCAAATTTTTGCACCGTAACATCGTAGATATCGACACTAGAAACAAAGGGAGGTTTAAAGTGAAATCCCTCCAATAAAACCCCGTCCTTAGCCTTTCCTAACACACTTAAAACTCCCGCTTGTCCGGGGGTGATAATCACATAGGCATTAAAGGCCGCTAAAATGACAATAGTGGCCAATAATCCCCCGATCAGGGAAAGTAAATTAATAGCATCTTTCTGGTTCACAGTTTATACTCCTTGATGAGCGACTAAAGCGAGAATTTTTACCGCAATTGCTTGATTAACGGGCATCACTGACAGACGATTTCCTGTCCTTACTAATAATAATTCATCGGCGGTAAAATTTTGTTTTAAAATTCCCAGGGGCAGCAGTTGGGGAAAAAGGCGCTCAAACTCAACTTTAACCGTCCACCAGCGCGGGGCATCTGGGGAGGATTTAGAATCATAGTAGGGACTATCGGTATCGAATTGTGTGGGATCGATCATATCAGTTTGCACTACTCGCATCAAGCCGACAATCCCCGGCGGGGTGGTATTAGAATGATAAAAAAAGGCCAAATCTCCCCGTTTCATCTGACGGAGAAAATTGCGCGCCTGATAATTTCGCACTCCCTCCCAAATAGTTTGACCATCTTTTTTTAAATCCCCGATACTATAGACATCGGGTTCCGATTTCATTAACCAGTAATTTAAATTCATCATTTATAGTTGTGATTAATTCACATAAGCTCAAAAATATTTTTAGCCGTTCCTGTCAGCCCTGTCACCATAGGGTTAAATATAATTCACTTTGACTGCTTTTGTAGTTCTACTCAAACAATTATTGAGAAGAATGTATCTAAAAATACCTTTGTTAGCGGCAATTTTTAAGGACTATGATCCTTCAAGTCTAGCTATTCTTGGCAACTGTCAGTTTTTCCCTATAGCTAAAAATAATTTATTCTCGATTATTAAATCGCTCAAATAAGCTGTAAAATAGGATACATTGCTCTAAAAATCTCTAGCCAATCCATAGATTATCGGTGTTCCAAGCCACTCGCCGCCGTTTAGCCTTATGGTACACTGCCGTCACTGCCATACTACTGCTTTTTCTCGCTACGGGAATGTATTTTTATGTGCGCCATACCCTAGTGGATCGCATTGATGATACCCTCAAACACATCATTGAGGTGGTAAATCGTTCCCTCGTGATCGAATCGATTCCCCCGGATCAAGGACGTTATCGCGTCGATCCCCTGGCAAGTTTTCCCAGTCAGGGTAAATCCGTCGAGGACGATCATATAGATTTGGAATGGTTTGATCCCCAAGGTAATCTACTTTGGTCAACTCTGGCCGAATCCTTAGATATTCCCCTCCATCCCCACCGTCAAGGGGAAACTATTCGCTTATCCGATAATCGTCTGCTGCGACAAGTAACCGAAAGGGTGGAAATCGGTCATTATGTTTTGGGATATCTGCGGGTAAGTCATCCTTGGTTTGAGGTGACAAAACCGATTAGACAGCTATTATGGGATTTAATCGCCGGAATTTGCCTGATGATTGCCAGTGTCGCCTGGATTGGTTGGTTTTTGTCCGGTTTAGCCATTCAACCCGTAAAAGAGTCCTATCAGAGTTTAAAACAATTTACCGCCGATGCTTCCCATGAATTACGCAATCCGATCGCCACTATCCAAACTAACGTGCAAATGGCGATCTCCTATCCCCAAACTGGCCATCAACGCTTGCAAGTGATCGAGCGTTTAACGGAAAGATTGGGCAATTTAGTCAATGATCTGCTTTTTTTAGCCCGTTCTGATAGTGGCATCGTCCAACCGATCGAGCAAGCTGTACCTTTGGATGCTTTATTGATGGAAGTGGTGGAAGAACAGCGTTTAATCGCCGATAAGCAGGGAATTTCCCTCTCTTTGTCGATTGTGGAACCGGACCAAGAGGATTTTTCCTACAGCGATGAAATGTTTACTATGCAGGGAGATTGGGATCAATTAGCACGTTTATTCACAAATTTAATCTCTAATGCCCTAAAACACGCTTTTTTGCCCGAATCTGAGCCTAAAAATGTGGCAGTGGAATTGGAAAAAAGTAAACGCGATCGACAATCGGTGTTACTGGTGCGCGTCAAAGATAACGGAATCGGTATTCCCGAGGCTGCTTTGTCCCATATTTTCGATCGCTTTTATCGTCTCGATCCCGCACGACAAAATTCTGCCACTTCCGGGGGAACAGGATTAGGATTAGCGATCGCTTTAGCGATTACCCTCAGTCATCATGGACAAATTAGCGTCGAAAGTCAGATCGATCGGGGAACAATCTTCACCGTCAGCTTACCGAAAAGCCATCAACGGGAGAAAAAAACCGAAAAGTCAGAAGCTTGACACTTCTGACCTTCTTTTCATACCCCCAAGGGAATTCGAATCCCTGTCGCCTCCGTGAAAGGGAGGTGTCCTAGGCCACTAGACGATGGGGGCGTGGATTTCAGACCTTTTTAAATATAACAATAATCTTTCCGGGAGTCAAGGGTTTTGGCCAAAATTTTTTTAATCCCGCCCTTGCACAATAGGATAGTCTAATTGAAGATGTTATCGCCCAAAATCCATGGCTGCCGATCCCTATAAAAGCCGACTGTTCAACCTGATCAACCGTCGTTTGATCCGTCTGAAAGATAACCTCGGCCGCGTCTCCCGTCGCGGTCAAAATGCGATCGCTATTGCCCTGCAAATAGCCCTCTATCCCGTCTATTTGCTGGTACAATCCCTGCGGATGACGGCTAATCAATTGGGGAACAGTCTCCAGAAACAATTATCACCCCCCGGCAAAGAGGGGACGGATGCGATCAAAGAATTTCTACAGAGCTTATCTGACCAAGAAACGGCATTTATTGGCATAGCAGCCGATCTAGAGGATCACGCTTTAGTTGTCGTCACTAACGATCACCAGACTGTTAAAATCACCGATAATCAAACCCAAAGACAAATAGAAAAACAAATTAGAACGGCACTGGCTAACTACGCCCTCGAAAAACGGAGAATTAAGCGATTAAATCCTCAATATCCGCCTTTATTACCGAATTTTACCGACAAAAATCCTGTCTTGCCCCCGATCCGTTGGTTTTGGAACCTGCTACGCTGGGAACAACAGGGGCAAATAGCGATCGCCATAAATCTCTTCCAGGAATCCCATCTCGTCAAAACCCCGACACCACCCTCCTTACCACTGCCTAATTTAAATTCTCAAGCGATTTTAGAAGTTATTGACGAAAAATTAGCAATTTTCGAGGCTAAATTTCTCGCTATCTCTCCCGCAATCCCCAGCAGTGTTAGCCACACCTCTAACCTACCTTCCGATCTCGTTAACCAGTCCCCGACTCTCGAGAAAAATTCCTCCTATCTCTGGCGACTTTATTGGTTAATTTATGCGGCGATCGAGCATTTCTGGGCAAAAGAGAAGAATAATTTAGAATATAGTGCTGATTCACCCGCTTTATCGGCAAAATATCCCCTAAGTCTTCCT
>NZ_JASJFF010000803.1:0-1545 GCF_030065435.1 Microcystis sp. M53603_WE2 | reverse complement strand
TCGTTTACAGGATGAGGACGAATTAGCCAGAATTATTCCTTTAGTAGGAAGATTTCCGGTGACGGTAACTGATATAAAACACACAGAAAGTTTGAGCGTCGAGGAACCTTTTCGACTGGTAACGGTGGGGGATAAACAAACGATTGTGCCTCTCCCCGGTTGGCAAGCAATTCTCAAGGCGATCGATCCTGTAGCTATTTTATGGCCTAGCGATCAATTACCTCGATCGATTGCCACCAGGTCCGAGGAAGTGTTATTAGTGATCGATCGAGTTTTGTCCGAATGGGATGTGAACAATTATTATCTAGTGGAGAAGGATAATGCCGTTTTTTTACAATGGTTTGATAGTTCGCCCGATGTCACCATACTAGGTGAATTGGTCTTGATTTTAAGAGCAAAAAATATCCTCGATGAAAAAAACATCACCGAACCCTGGCAAATGGACGACTAAATCAGTGATCAGTGATCAGTAACCAGTGATCAGGTTTAAGCTATTAGTTATGAGTGGGAATAAGAAAATAGATAAACTGATAACTGAATCGAATAAAACTGGTCACTACTAACTTGTAGCTGACGGCATAACTTAAGAAACTAAGAGACATTTTTCAAGGAAAAAGTAACAAAGAGGACAAAGGAGACAGGAGACTCGGAGACAGGAGACAAATTTACCATACTTTTGCCTTTTGCCTTTTGACTCTTGCCTTTTTCTGGCTGATAACTGATAACTGATAACTGATAAGTGATAACTGAATATATGCGTGCAGTAATTTGTGGATATTATGGGAGAGGAAACGGAGGAGATGAGGCATTATTAGTGTCTCTATTGCAGATGCTGCCGTCAGAAATTAAACCTATTGTTTTGTCAAATAATCCCAGAGAAACCAGTCAACGTTATGGGGTGGAAACCTGTCCTAGTCGGGATTGGTGGCAAGTTTTTCAGACTCTTAAAAAAGCCGATATATTTATCTGGGGTGGCGGCAGTTTAATGCAGGATGTCACCAGTTTTGCCAGTCCAATTTATTACGGTGGTTTAATGGCTCTTGCTCAATTATTGGGCTTAAAAACTATTGCTTGGGGGCAGGGAATTGGGCCATTAAATAGACCTTTTACCCGTTGGTTAACCAAAAAAGTCTTGCAACAATGTAGTTTAGTTAGTGTGCGCGATGATATATCGGCTCATTTAGTCGCCAATTGGGGTATTCGTCCCATTGTTGCCCCCGATCCAGTATGGGCTTTAGACGCTCAATCAGTCAAGGGATTATCGGATTTACCCGCCCCAAGAATCGCCGTCAATTTACGTCCCCATCCCCTATTAACCCCGGCAAAGTTAGATAAATTAACCCAAGCTTTAATTGATTTGCAAACCAGTACGGGGGCGTTTATTCTCTTAGTCCCTTTTCAAAAGTCGCGGGATTTGCCCCTCTGTGAAGCTGTAGCCCGTCAATTAAGGGAAAATTATCAAATCATTAGCTTAGAGGATCCAAGACAGTTAAAAGGCTTATTTCGTGGGGTAGAAATGGTGATCGGAATGCGCTTTCATAGTTT
>NZ_JASJFF010000987.1:0-1058 GCF_030065435.1 Microcystis sp. M53603_WE2 | reverse complement strand
CTTTCAACAATAGCCGTTCTCTGCACTTCTTCTTGGGTGCATGGCCGGTAATCGGTATCTGGTTTACGGCAATGGGTGTTAGCACCATGGCGTTTAACCTCAATGGTTTTAACTTCAACCAGTCGATTCTCGATTCTCAAGGTCGTGTAATTGGTACTTGGGCCGATGTGTTAAACCGCGCTGGTATCGGTATGGAAGTAATGCACGAGCGTAATGCTCATAACTTCCCCTTAGACTTGGCTAGTGGTGAACAGGCTCCCGTAGCTCTGACTGCTCCTGCTATCAATGGTTAATTCCTAGTCTGAACGAAAAGGCACTTCCGCGAGGGGGTGCTTTTTTGTTGTTAGAATTGGGGTACAAATGAAAAACGCTGCAAAATGCTTATTCTCAAACAATCATCATTATGACCGCTCTCACTGGAAAATATACTCTTAGTCAATATTTTGAGCAGGAAATACAATCCCAAACTCGTCATGAATATCTGGATGGAAAAATTATTGCTATGACAGGAGGGACACCGACTCATAATCGCATTATTAGTAATTTATTAGTGGCTTTATATACTGGACTAAAGAATCAACCCTATGCCGTTTTTGTCACCGATCAGCGTTTATGGATACCTGAGCGTCAAATAGCTACCTATCCTGATATTATGGTAGTGTCTGAACCTCTCACTTATCAAGAAGGACGCAAAGATACTTTAATTAATCCTGTTTTAATCGCTGAGGTTTTGTCTGCTTCAACGGCAAATTACGACAGAGAAGAAAAGTTTGCCGCTTATCGAACCATTGCAACTTTTCAGGAATATTTATTGATTTCTCAGGAAAAATGTTATATTGAACATTTTCAAAAGGAAGGCGATCTTTGGTTGTTTACAGCTTATGAATCTGATAGGATAATTCATTTAAACTCTTTGGGAATTCAGATAGTGATCGCAGATGTTTACCATAAAATCATCTTGGAAAATAATTAAAATATAAGGAAAATAGTTAAGAGGTAAAATGATGACTTTGCAAGAAATGATCAAATCTTTTGAGAATTTATCAGAGGATGAACAG
>NZ_JASJFF010000555.1:0-6172 GCF_030065435.1 Microcystis sp. M53603_WE2 | reverse complement strand
GTTTGAGCATAGCCTACTCTTTCTTGCTTTTCGTACCAAGCTTGTGTTCTGAGATGGAGAGCTTTGTTGTAAACTAATCTTACACAGCCCAATGTGCGCCGCAATAGCGACTCTTGTTCGGGTGTTGGGTAAAATCGAAACGAGTAGGCTTTTTCCATGTCTCACATTTTAGCATATATTTCGTAAACGATGCTCATATTTAACAGTAAAGCCGTCGTAGAACGACGGGGTTTCAGACCCAAATTTTCGATGAAAAAATATATTGACAATCAAACCAATAAATGATGTAGGGGGATAAATCCCCTGTTGCCAGGGCTAGCATCCGTTAAAACGGATGGCTAACCCTCCCTGACGACTTTATGGTTTTCGGATTGCCAGTTTTCCAGGATATGGTTCACCGATTACCGGTCACTAATTAGGGCTGGCTGAATAAAGCTAAAAACCTTGTTGGGTAAGACTTTTAGACCTTTTGTCAATCAAAAAGTACTGGATATGGGAGTGATCGGGGGAAATTTAGGCACTTTTTCTCTGAAAATTAGGTAATTGGCCACCTCAAAACTGGTAAAACCCTACACCCTACCTGCCCCCCCGATGTCGGGGGGGTTGGGGGGCCACACCCTGCCACCAGGAAAAACTTTTTGCCGCAAACCCTACTTATTAGGTTGGGGAGTCATGCGTAGATAGGGTTTGATTTCTTCAACTCCTTTGGGGAATTTGCTACGAGCTTCTTCAGTGGGAATAGAGGGAACCACCACACAATCGCCGCCGTCGGTCCAGTTAGCGGGGGTAGCCACTTGATAGTTATCGGTGAGCTGCAGGGAGTCAATCACCCGCAGGATCTCGTTAAAATTGCGTCCCGTGCTGGCAGGATAGGTAATGGTTAAACGTAATTTTTTGTTGGGATCGATAATAAACACCGAACGTACCGTCAGATTATTGAGGGAATTGGGGTGAATCATGCCGTAGAGATCCGACACTTTGCGATCGCCATCGGCGATAATCGGATAGTTAACGGTAGTGTTTTGAGTTTCGTTGATGTCATTAATCCAACCCCGATGGGATTCGGCACTATCCACACTCAAAGCGATCACTTTCACATTACGTCGCTCAAATTCTGACTTAAGACTAGCCACCGTACCTAATTCCGTGGTACAAACGGGGGTATAATCAGCCGGGTGGGAGAACAGCACCACCCAGCTATCTCCTACCCACTGGTGAAAAGAAATCGGACCTTCACTAGAATCTTGTGTAAAATCTGGAACGATATCACCCAATTGGAGAGCCATAATTGTGTCTTCCTTATTATGTATTTCAAGACAAGCAACAGTCTATGATGCCATAGGAGTGCTGTTCGTCATTGATAATTTTAGGGATTTATAATAATTGGGTTAGGGGATAGGGGAATGAGGAAATGGGGGGAGTGGGGAGATAGGGAGATAGGGAAATTCAACTGTAGCAGCAGCCAGATGGCATCAGGAAAATCCTTGCCAGAAAAGGGTTTTAGCGATTTAGATTGTCCTAACCAACTTGTTTTTTGTGATCAAACCCCAAAACCGCAAAACCCTTCCCCTAGGGGGGCAAACTAGGTTATGATCTGGTCTAATGGCATGATATAACTTTTTTAACTAGCTATCAGCGTTCAGCTAATAGCTAGGCTGCGGTGGCAAATCCCAACTACCCACCCTATGCCTAGTCGGAAGGCTGACGGCTTCATTTCTTGTCCTGATCGTTAATTTGCCTTGGTTTTAGGAGACCACAACTGCAATGAAGAATCTTGTTCGTCTGCTGGCGGTAATTGCCTTGATTATCGGGAGTTTTTGGGGCAAAGTTCCCGCTCAAGCTCTCAATCTCACCTCGATCGCCCTTCCCTCTCTTCCTGTGGCGGTCTTAAATGCGGCTGATGCTAAACTAACTACAGAATTTGGGGCGAAAATCGACCTCAATAACAGTGATATTCGCGATTTCCGGGACTTGAGAGGGTTCTATCCCAATTTAGCTGGTAAAATCATCAAAAACGCCCCCTACCAAGAAGTGGAAGATGTCCTCAATATCCCCGGACTCTCGGCCACTCAAAAAGAGCGTTTACAGGCTAATCTGGAGAAATTTACCGTTACTGAGCCTTCTAAAGAATTTATCGAGGGTGATGACCGTTTTAACCCCGGAGTTTACTAAATCCAGTTAATGGCGGTTTTAAAAAAATTCCAAGGTGAGCGATCGCTCACCTTTTTCAGTGATTAGCGTCTGAAGGCAAGAGGCAAAAGGCAAGAGGCAAAAGAAAGAATCTGGCATACTGCCCCAAGCTAAAAACTGGCGATTTTTGCCAGAACTATAGAGAAATGAAATGCTAGAATAAATAGAATTTATCAATTAACTCCTACATGGTCGTTTCCTCGCAACTGCCGAGTTATCAAGATGTTTTAGTGGTGGGATCGGGAGCGGCGGGATTGTATGCCGCACTGTGTTTACCCCCTAACTTAAAGGTGGGTTTAATTACCAAAGAAGATTTAAAAACTGGGGCTAGTGATTGGGCGCAGGGAGGAATTGCGGCAGCCACCTCCCCGGCAGATTCCCCCGTTTTCCATTTAGAAGATACCCTAAAAGCCGGAGCGGGCTTATGCGATCGCTATGCCGTACAGTTTTTAGTCGAGAAGGCCCCCCAAGCGATCGCTGATTTGCTGCGGTTAGGAGTTAGTTTTGATCGCTCCGGAGACGACTTAGCCCGCACTCTTGAGGCTGCCCATTCCCAGGCCAGGGTGCTGCACGCAGCCGATCGCACGGGGAGAGCGATCGTCAGTACCCTGATGGAAAAAGTGACCGAACGCCCCAATATTACCATTATTCCCCAAGCGATCGCCCTGAAACTCTGGCTTGACCCGGAAGGGCAACGCTGTCAAGGTATTTGTTTACTCCATCAAGATCATCTCTGTTGGCTGCGAGCGCCAGCAGTCATTCTGGCTACGGGAGGCGGCGGTCAAGTCTATGCCCAAACCACTAATCCCGCCGTTAGCACGGGGGATGGAGTCGCCCTGGCTTGGCGTGCCGGGGCAGTGATTCGCGACCTGGAATTTTTTCAGTTTCACCCCACCGCTTTGACTGTGCCGGGGGCGCCGCGGTTTTTAATTAGTGAAGCGGTGCGCGGCGAAGGAGCGCATTTAATTGATGACCGGGGGCGGCGTTTTGCCTTCGATTACCATCCGGCCGGAGAATTGGCCCCCCGGGATGTGGTGAGTCGGGCGATTTTTAGCCATTTGCAGAAAACCTCCGACGATCCCGCCCATGCCAAAGTATATCTAGATTTAAGACCGATCGAACCGGATCGTCTGCGTTATCGTTTCCCCAATATTATCCGCATCTGTCAAAAATGGGGCATTAATGTGTTTGAAGATGTGATTCCCGTTGCCCCCGCCGCTCACTATTGGATGGGAGGAGTGGCTACCGATTTAAACGCCCGCACTTCTCTACCCGGTTTGTATGCGATCGGCGAGGCGGCCAGTACGGGTGTTCACGGTGCTAATCGTTTAGCCAGTAATTCTCTTTTGGAATGTATTGTCTTTGCGGCAAATTTAGTTGAAATAGGTCTAGAGCCAGAAAACTTGGTGGGGGAAAGACCAGAGAAACCCTTAGAAATCGCAGAAAATTGGCAAGAAGAACAGGAATACTGGCAAAAAGTACGCAGAGAATTACCGATTTTAATGTGGGAAAATGCGGGAATTTGCCGATTTCAAAATGAGTTAGAAACTGCTATCCTACGGGTGCAACAGTGGAAACAACAGTTAGAATCCTTAAAGATGGGCCAATTTCTCCAGAATCTTCTCCCCGACAAAGGACAATTATTTTTGTGTCCCTCGGTGCAGTTAGAAATAAGAATAGCGATCGAGACATTAAATCTTCTAGATATCGCTGACTTAATTCTGGAAAGTGCCTTATTGCGAGCAGAAAGCCGAGGCGGTCACTATCGGGGCGATTATCCAGAAACCGTAGCTAATTGGCAATTCCACACGACTATTCAAGGTCGAACGTGGCGTAAAACGCCTGTGCAAGCTTAATTAAGCCAGTTTTTCACAGATAATCCCTAAGCTCTAAACAGTGGACTCTATCCTCGCTACTAGGAGCCTTACTATTCGCCCCACGCTCACCGGAGGCCTTTCCCAATCACCACCGTAGTCCATGACCTATCTCTGGAGTTAAGTGCTTTTCATTTACGGCTTTTAGGCTATCATACTTTTACCCTCCCCCCCCTAAACAGTTGCATTAATTCTATGATCAAACCCAATTTCCTATTTTTGTTAGCTATCGGTGTGAGCAGTTGGGGTCATCATTTTCAGGCTTTACCCAAGGCTAACGCTCAAACTCCCCCTAGGTTAGAGCAACCCCAGACTGTCGCCACTTACGATCAGTTGATGAAAGCTGGTTACGAAGCTACAGCCCAAAGAAATTACCAACTCGCCCTAGGAAAATTTCAACAAGCTCTGGCACAACGTCCGAACGATACATTTGCTCAAAATGCGATCGCTAATATCCAGAAGTATCTAGGTCAAACCGCCACGGCCGCCAACGCAGCCGCCAAAAACGAGACTTCACCAATACCGTTAATTGCTGGCTCGGCCTTGTTATCCATCGCTTTATTGGGAGTTTTACTATCGCTTTTCTTCCAATATCGTCCCAAGGGCAAAGCCTCAAAACGGCGCAAAAAGACAACTTACGTCAATCCTAAAAACCCACTCAACAACTTTTCTAGGGGCAATGGCAATTCCTTCGACGCGGACCCCAAAACGGGCAGTGACATTAATGGCAGTGGTGACGAGGATTTCGAGCCTTCTTTGCCCGTACAAGCTACCTCCCGCATCCCGAACGTAGATTTAATCCTGCGTTTAATTGAAAGTCTTCGTGATAACGATCCCCGTACCCGTAGACGGGCGGTTTGGAAGCTGGCACAGATGTCCGATTCTAGGGCAATGCAGCCTTTAGTCGATAGTATGGTGGATGGGGATTCCTACGAACGCAGTTTAACCCTAGAAGCTCTCGCTCAAATCTGTACCCGCTCCCTGCGACCGATGAACCAAGCTTTGGCTATCTCTCTCCAGGATAAAAATCCCCAAGTGCGGAAAAATGCTATCCGGGATTTAACCAGACTCTACGATATCATGTCTCAGATCAGTCAATTAATTTGTCATGCCCTCGATGATTCCGATGAGGAAGTGCAAGAAACAGCACGCTGGGCAATCAGACAGTTAAATCTGCAATTACCGCCCCGCTTAGATATTGCTCCCCTGGAAACCACTGGTGAACCGGAAGATGATGACGTACAGGATACTTCCTTCACTGAAACCACATCCACTGAGGTGCAAAATTGAGTGGAAAACTGTTATTTCTCTCCACCCCCGTGGGATTTTTGGGATCGGGGGACGGCGGTGGCCTAGAATTAACTCTTTATAATCTCGCTCGCACTCTGAATAAGCAAGGGTATGCGGTGCGGGTAGTGGCTCCAGAAGCCTCGCAATTGCATGATATTCCCTTAATCACTATAGCAGGAAATGCCCAGATTTCCGCCCAAAGTCAAGGCCGGCAAGCCCCGATTTTCATGCCCGAAAATGCCGTTTTGGCCAATATGTGGCACTACGCTCAACAAGTACAACATCAGTACGATTTAATTGTTAATTTTGCCTAGGATTGGCTGCCTTTTTATCTCACTCCTTTTTTTGCCACTCCCGTCGCCCATTTAGTCAGCATGGCTTCCGTTTCTTTGGCGATGGATCATATTATTCAAAAAACCTACCGCAGTTTTCCCCATTTACTCGCTTTTCACACCGTCGCCCAAGCAGAAACTTGCTCAATATCTCCCCCCTATCGCTGTTTGGCTAATGGTTTAGACGTATCTTTGTATCAGTTTCGGGCCGCTCCTTCCCCCTGTCTAGCCTGGGTGGGACGGATTGCCCCGGAAAAAGCTTGAGAAGATGCGATCGCCGCTTGTCAACAGTTGGGCGTAAGCTTTTACGCATTTAAGTTACATTGACAGCATTACCCTTATTTTTCAGTTTTCTACTCCATTTAATAATCAATCCCCCTTCATTTAAAAGCTGATTGTCTACTTTTTCCAGTTCTTCTTTATTTTCAAATTCTCGATTAGCTATGTACTCTTTAGCGGAATGCCACACTAATTCTATTAGGTTGT
>NZ_JASJFF010000159.1:0-2704 GCF_030065435.1 Microcystis sp. M53603_WE2 | reverse complement strand
CAATAAAGCAGGAAATGTGCTAGGAATGATGCCTCATCCCGAACGCGCCGCCGATCTGATGCTCAATTTGACCGATGGGAGTCTGTTATTTCAGGAGTTGATCAATTGTTGTTGACTAGACCTCTTGTAAAAATCAAAAATTGTTGTTAGGGTCAGGAGTCAGTAGCCGGTCGTCAGGAGTCAGGAGAATTAAAAATGAATAATAATCAATTAAATGGTCTATTTACCGACTTTAGGCAATTTAATCCTTATTTTTGCCCTTTTTCAACCCTCAAGTAGTTGGGTTTTTGGGGTTTTGGGGTTTTAGTTGAAATTTCCCTGATAACTGATAACTTACCCACTGATAACTTACCCACTGATAACTGATAACTGATAACTTACCCACTGATAACTGATAACTGATAATCCTGTGGCTGTTTTAAAAGATAATCGGGCTACCGTCCAAAAAGTTCTCTGGATCACCCTACTGCTGAACATTTTGGTTATGGCGATCAAAGCGGGGGTGGGTTTGAGGATTGGTGCTTTAAGTCTGCAAGCGGATGCTCTCCATAGTGTCACCGATAGTGCCAATAATGTCTTGGGATTAGTAGCGATGCGGTTTTCCTCTCCCTATCCAGATCGAGATCATCCCTACGGACATCTGAAATACGAAGCGATCGGAGCTTTAGCGATCGCCGCATTTTTGGGGATTGCCTGTTTTGAAATCTTGCAAGGGGCGGTCATGAGTATTATCAAAGGAGGCAAACCCGTCGAGATTGCAGGTCCTGAGTTATGGCTATTAATTATCGTTTTAGGGGTGAATATTTTTGTCACCTATTATGAAAGATCGGTGGGGCAGCGTGTCGGTAGTGCGATTTTGATTGCCGATGCTCGTCATACCATGAGTGATGTGTGGGTGACAATTACGGTTTTATTGGGTTTAGTCGGGGTTTGGGTGGGCAATACGGCTAATATTCCCCAATTACAATGGTTAGATGTGATTTTGTCCTTTCCCGTCGCTTTTTTGGTGTTTAGCAGTGGTTGGAAAGTCCTGATGGAGAATTTACCTTTGTTAGTGGATGAAATGGCGATCGCTCCTGAGGTGATTCATCAAATTGTCCTGGAGGTGCCGGGGGTGCTTAATTGTCATGCGATTGCGTCTCGGGGAGTGGTGGGAAGACAGGTATTTATAGAAATGCACCTAGTTGTCTCCGCTCAAGATGTGGAAACTGCTCACGCAATCACGGAAGCGGTGGAAGCAAGATTAAGCCAACAATTTAGCCCTGTGAGAATTTTAATTCACGTTGAACCGCCGGATTATCACTCTGATCGGATCACTTTTGATGAAGAAGTGTGAAGCAAAAAAGCCTAAAATAAGTAGCGAACTTTTGCTAGAGGTGGCCATGACGACGGAGAATCAAGCTAGAAGCATAGTAGTTACTGGTGGAGCAGGATTTATCGGCTCGAATTTTGTTCATCATTGGTGCGAGAATTATCCTGAGGATCGTGTAATTGTTCTTGATGCTCTTACCTACGCGGGCAATTTGAATAATTTAGCGACACTGAAAGATAGAAAGAATTTCCGTTTTCTGCAAGGGGATATCTGCGATCGAGCTTTAGTTGATGAATTATTTGCCGGTGAAAATATCGATACAGTTGCCCATTTTGCTGCCGAATCCCATGTGGATCGATCGATTCTTGGACCTAGGGCTTTTGTGCAAACTAATGTGGTGGGAACTTTTACTCTATTAGAAAGTTTTCGGCAACATTGGTTAAGTAATCATCAACCCGATAACTATCGTTTTCTGCACGTTTCCACCGATGAGGTTTATGGCAGTTTAGGAGTAGATGATCCGGCTTTTACCGAAACTACTCCCTATGCTCCTAATAGTCCCTATTCTGCCTCAAAAGCGGGGAGTGATCATCTAGCGAGAGCTTATTTTCACACCTACGGAATGCCGACAATTATTACTAATTGCTCTAATAATTATGGTTCCTATCATTTTCCCGAAAAGTTAATTCCTTTGATGTGTATTAATATTCTTTTGGGTAAACCTTTACCCGTTTATGGTGATGGTCAAAATGTTCGAGATTGGTTATATGTTCGGGATCATTGTCAAGCTTTAGATACAGTTATTCACAAAGGCAAAGCGGGAGAAACCTATAATATTGGCGGAAATAATGAGGTAAAAAATATCGATTTAGTCAGGATGTTATGTGAGTTAATGGATGAATTAGCTCCCGATTTACCCGTGAAACCTGCTCAGAATTTAATTACCTTTGTTAAGGATCGCCCCGGACATGATCGCCGGTATGCTATTGATGCCAGTAAAATTCGCACTGAATTAGGTTGGCAACCTCAGGAAACCGTAGAGGGGGGATTAAGAAAAACCATTCAATGGTATCTCGATCATCGGGATTGGTGGCAACCTTTGTTATCCAAAGAATATCAAGAGTATTATGGGAAAGTTTACGGTTAGAGAGGGGTAAAAACTAGACCTCTTGTAAAAATCACAAATTGTTGTTAGGGTTAGGAGTCAGTAGCCAGTAGTCAGGAGTCAGGAGAATTAAGAATGAGCATTAATCAGTTAAATGGTCTATTTAGGGCTTGCTGAATAATGGTAAAACCCTTTTAAAATAAGGCTTTTGACCTGTTAAAGTCCGATGTTAGTGCAAGAAAATAGGATTGGGACTTTCAAAAACCTTGCATTATCCTTCTTGTAGT
>NZ_JASJFF010001275.1:0-2427 GCF_030065435.1 Microcystis sp. M53603_WE2 | reverse complement strand
TTGATGTTCCAAGTATTTCTATCCCAGGGAGTTAATTCAAACCCCGACAAACTATTGCTAATTGCCACCACATCGGCACGATGAACTAGGGGAATAATCACAAAATCATTAATTAACATATCATTCATTTTAATCGCTATTTCTCGCCGTTTTTCTGGGTTTAATTCTTGACTAAAAGCTTGCCATAATTTATCGTATTCAGGATTACAATAACGAGCATAATTATCACCGGCCCAACCATCAGCTTTTTGGGGAATTTCGCTACAGGTAAAGGTTTTAAAATAGGCTTTCGGATCGGGACTATTATTACCGGTAGTGTACATTTGTAGGTCAGCATAAAACTTTTCTACCGTGTCATCGTTAGCAGGATCGCTAGAAAAGAAAATACTGGCATCAACAGTTTTTAATTCTACTCCTATCCCGATCGCTTGTAAACTTTGTTTGATAATTTCTTGGGTTTTCTGACGGAGAGGATTGACGGTAGTTTGAAAAACTAATTTCATTTCTACCCCATTTTTATCCCTAGTGCCATCACCATTACTATCTTTCCATCCCGCATCATCTAGTAATTTCTTAGCCTTTTCTAGATTAAATTCATAGCTAGTATTGGGAGAATTATATTCCGATGGCATCACGATAAAATTGGGAGTTGTTTTCCCAGTAATACCATAAAGCTGCGTGGCAATAGTATCTCTATCAACGGCTAAAGATAAAGCTTCTCTTACTTTTACATCACTCAAAAAAGGATGGGGAAACTTAATACTAGACCTCTCACCTTCAGGAGTAGCTTGATTAGGATCGCTCAGATTAAATAAAACTCGTTCAATCAAAGAACCGAAACTAGATATTAACTGACCCCGACCCGCTTTTTCTAAATCACTTAAAACCTTAGCCTCTACTTGCAAATTATAGGCATAATCCGCCTCCTGTGTCTGTAAAACCGCTCGTGCCGCAGAAGTTGCATCACCTCCTCCTTTTAATTCTATTCTTTGAAAACCTAATTTATCCGCTTCTCGAAAAAAAGAATTTGGTTCATAAACCGCCGTATCTCCCGGTTTAAATTCTACCACTTTATAGGGGCCAGTTCCCACCGGTAATAAATTAGCAGGGGCCTGGCGTGCCGTTTCATTGCTATACTTTTCATAGAGATGTGCTGGTAAAATCATCCCTTCTGTCCCCACAAAAACTAATGACCACGCGGGATTAACTTGCTTAAAAGTTATTTTAACCGTATGGGGATCGATCGCTTCCACACTTTTAACTATTTCATAATTGCCAGCGCTAGTAGAACCGGTTTTCGGATTGGTGATAAAATTATAGGTAGCGATGACATCTTTGGCAGTAAAAGGAGTACCATCTGACCATTTAATATCTTTTTTTAGCTTCCATGTCACCGATTTACCATCCCGGGCAACTTCCCCATTTTCAATAGTAGGAATTTCTGCCGCTAAAAAAGGAACTAATTCCCCTTTTTCATCGAAACTAGCCAAAGGTTCTAAGGTAATGCGACTCGCTTCTGAGTCTTTAAATCCCGTGGAGAGATGGGGATTTAAAATCGTCGGTGCTTGCCAATACAAAAGTTTTAAAGTTTCTGAATTATTATTGGTCGTTGCTGGGGGATTATTAGCTGTTTGTTGACGACAAGCACTAAAAAGCAGCGTACAACTAAGGGATAAAATTAACAGGGGCAAGAAAAGCGATCGCTTAAACATTTTTAGTGACAATCAATAATTCAACAGGGTGACTTAGGTGATTCCCTACCCCACCAATAACAAGTTATCAGACATTGAGTCTTGATCTCGATCGATTAATTGATTATTTGCCTTTATCCATTCCTAGTCAAGTTAAATCGATCATGCTATGGTAGCGATGCTGTACTAGACAATAAAATTCTAGGCACGGCGACGAAAATGCTTATGACCTTATTTCATCAGGGTGCGACGGCAGCGGAAATCGTTAATCGTTACCCATCACTAAACCTAGCTGACGTTTACGCCACGATCGCTTTTTACCTCAAGCACCAATCGGAAGTAGAATCCTACTTGCAACAGCGACAACAGCAAGCACAGGAGATTCGGGTAATCAATCAAGGGAGATTTGACCCCCAGGGATTGCGAGATCGCCTTCTTGCGCGTAAAGCAGCGCAGCAAGAATGATTAAGCTTCTGGTTGACGAGAACTTTGATAATACTTAACTGGTGCGTTACGGCGGATTACTAATTTTGGTTTTTCATTCCAAGGTTATCACCGCCTAACGCACCCTACAAAATTGCTTTTGCATGAGTAATGGGACTTAAACAAATTTCAAGCCCAAACAAAGCCTAAACTGGCTTTGTAAGCGGCAAACACATCCCGATTCTCGGTCAGCCACTCAAAGAAACGGAAAGACATCGCTGTCCGAAAAGCTGCCAAGGCTTCCACAAAAGTG
>NZ_JASJFF010001087.1:0-2168 GCF_030065435.1 Microcystis sp. M53603_WE2 | reverse complement strand
TTCTAAGTCTAGGAAATCTTTGGCTGGCATAAGTAGGATTTTTCTAAAATTACTATTTCTATTTTAGGTGGTTTAAGTGCGTTTTAGCTTATTTCTTAACATAAAGTTTGACAACAACTATGGTATAACTTCACAAGAACTTGATATTATTATTACAATAGTCTCAAAAACAATGATCGAATTAAGTCCCGCCGCCGCTAGAGAAATTGAACGTTGGAGTCAAAGCCGTTGTCTGACTGGTTCCTATCTGCGTTTGGCAGTAAAAAACGGTGGTTGTTCGGGACTTCACTATCATCTCGAATTAACCCCTATTGTGGCAGAAAACGATCGCTTTTATCAAAGTCAGGGTATTAATATTTTAGTCGATCCTGACAGCGATCGCTACCTACAAATTTTAAAATTAGACTATTCAGAAGATCTCATGGGTGGTGGTTTCCGTTTTACCAATGCCAACACCCAAAATACCTGCGGTTGTGGTCTTTCCTTTAGTGCTTAATTAACTACTCCAAATAGCCAAGACAACTAAAAGCGCATTAACCAGATAAAATGCTCCCACAATCTTGGTTTCCGTCCAACCACTTAATTCTAAATGATGATGAAAAGGAGCCATTTTTAATAATCTTTTGCCCTTGCCATCGGGTCCTTTTGTGGCTTTATAATAGATAACCTGAGCGATTACCGAAAGAGATTCCAGAAAGAACAGACCACTAATTAAAAATAATCCCCAGAGATGTCCAGTAATTAAACCCACCGCAGCTAAAGCACCTCCCAAAGCGAGGGAACCCGTATCACCCATGAACACTTTAGCGGGGTTGCGGTTATGAAAAATGAAGCCTAGACAAGCACCAGCAAAACAAGTGCAGAAAATCGCTAAATCCGGATGACTAGGGGCGATAATAAGACCTAAACCCAAAAATGCGATCGCACCAGTTCCCCCCGCTAATCCATCCACCCCATCGGTGAGATTAGTGGCGTTACTTTCAGCCACAAGGACAAATCCCGCCAAAATCCAGAAGAAAAAGCCCAAAGGAATGACTAATCGACCCCAAAGGGTGATATCGGTACTCACCTGATTGACCAACATCCAGAGGCAAAAAAGCACCGCCCCCGTTATCTGTAAAATTAACTTCATCTGGGGAGACAGGCCTTTATTCGACTTATAACGCAGAATTTGCCAATCATCTAACCAACCGATACCCATGTAAACAAAGGTCAGCAAAGCAACCACCACCACATTAGGGGCGAATTTAGACCAGATTAAAGCGAAAATAAGGGCTACTGGCACAAAAAAGCTGCCTCCCATGGTCGGGGTTCCTGCTTTCTTTAAATGAGCCTGGGGTCCATCTTCGCGCATAATCTGACCCATTTTCAAGCGCCGCAGCATCGGCACCACTTGACAACCAAGACCAGCACTGATTAATGTTGTGGCCATCAGGGGGAGTAACAGGGAATTAGTGGACTGAAAAAAAACTACTAACAGAAATAGTAATCCCGTTAGTAGAATCAGGAGATGGGTTCCAGTGGGTTTTTTAAAGATAGGGGCGGAAAAAATGTTAGCGTTCACGACTAAAGCGCCAGATAAGGGTAAAATTTGCCAAAGAAGACGGGATTAATCTTCATCTAAGACTAATTCGTCCTCGTCGTCATCATAACCGATATCATCGACATCCATGAGTTCAGATAGTTCCACATCTTCTTCGAGAGTCAGATCCGGTTCGGCGATTTTATCCCGGGGAATCATGCGATTATTTTTTTCTAACCACTCGACAATGGAAGCGTCTTTTTTTAGGGGAATAACCGCGGCCGGTTCATAGCGGGGTTCTTGACGAATAGAAGGATTAAGCATAATTACTCGACGATTAGCAGCAATCATTTCGAGTTTACCATGTCTTTTAAGGCTCTGTTGACATCCTCGCCGCCGTAAAACGGACGGCGATTCCTCACCACGCCACTTTTTTAGGGTGGTCGCGTCAATGGGGTTGACGCTTCACCGAAAAACGCTTAATTGCTTAAGTCTGACTCTTTCGACCCGTCCGTTTTGAGTGTCCGGATGCCCTCCGGCCACTTTGAACAAGTCGAAAAAATCTAATGTTTTACCTTATTTCCTAGCAAGTTTTACTCGTTTAAGGCCGAATTTGAATTCTTTTCTGAACAAATCCCCCTACTAT
>NZ_JASJFF010001194.1:0-9247 GCF_030065435.1 Microcystis sp. M53603_WE2 | reverse complement strand
GGTGCGATCGCAGAAGTTCTCCCCCGCAGTACCGAGATCGATCGGCCGGCCGTTGCCAATATCGAGCAGATTTTGCTAGTTTTTGCCCTTGCTGAACCCGTCCTCGATCCTTGGCTGATCAGTCGTTTTTTGGTGAAAGCCGAGTCCACAGGCTTAGAAATTGCGGTCTGTGTCAATAAAATCGATCTGGGGGAACCGGAACAAATAGAGGTCTGGGCCGATCGCCTAGCTGGTTGGGGATACCGGCCTTTTTTTGTCAGTGTGGAGAAAAATCGGGGATTTGAGGCTTTATTGGCACAATTAAACCATAAAATCACTCTCTTGGCCGGTCCATCGGGGGTGGGAAAATCGAGTTTAATTAATTGCCTAATTCCTGAGATTAATCAACGGGTGGGGGATGTGTCGGGAAAACTGCAAAAAGGTCGTCACACCACCCGTCATGTGGAGTTATTTGCTTTACCAAATCGGGGTTTATTGGCCGATAGTCCGGGGTTTAACCAACCGGATATTAACTGTTCACCGGAACAATTAACTTTTTATTTTCCGGAAGTGAGACAGCGTTTAGCTTTAGGAAATTGTCAATTTAATGATTGTACTCATCGTCGGGAACCTAACTGTGTGGTGAGGGGAGATTGGGAACGTTACCAACATTATTTAGAGTTTTTAGAAGAAGCGATCGCACGAGAACAGACATTACAGAAAACTAGCACAAAAGAGTCAAGTTTAAAGTTAAAAATTAAAGAAGCAGGTCAAGAAACCTACGAACCCAAATTAGCCAATAAAAAATATCGTCGTCCTTCCCGTCGCGGCAAAAATCAAGATCAGGAACGCTACGAAAATAAAACTCTCCAAGATATTTATAATGATGATTCTGAATAGAATCGGTTCGGTTGTCTTTATCTTCAGGGTCACTAAAGTAAGAATTGGGAAAAGATGTTAAGGGGTGTTATACTTTGAGTCCATTTGCTGCATTTTTTGATAGACTAATTCAGAAATTTTTGGGAAAATTTGCCAATTTTGAGCGTAGGCAGCATCTTGGGTAAATACAGCTAAAATATAGGCAACTTGACCATCATTAATATAAGCTACCTCACTACGACTGTCACTTGTCCAACCAGCTTTAGAAGCAAATTCTTGGATATTTTTAGGGTCACTGTTGGCAAAATATTCACCAAAAAATCCTTTAATGGGATTAAAATGACCTTGACCTTGATTCGGGTCAATATTTTTCCAGCTGCCATCTTGCATCATGTTTATTCTGTTCAAATAGTATCGCATCTCCTGACTAGATTCTGGTGATATAGCTTGTCCTGTAATAATTTCATACATTAATCTAGCAGCTTGTTCAGTTGTAATTTTATTTCTAATCGGATTTTTAGGATCATTGCCTCTCATTTTTAAATCAGCACCTTGAGGTTTAAACATTTTTTTAGAAGGAATGGGATAGGTTTTTTGGTTAATATTGATACCATTATAACCTGCATCAACAAAATATTGATTAAGTAGATTTCTTTTTTTTAACCACTCTTGATAGTCTGACTGGCTCATATTTTTATGATTTGATTTTGCTCCAGTGATAGCATCAACAATATTACTTGATTCTTCATTGTCTGACTTTCCGATCATTTCTTGAATTTCAATAGTATATTCTCCTATATCTCCTTGGTGATAATTAACATAACCGTACAGAGCAACTAGCCAAAAAAGCTTGACAACACTAGCAGGAAATCTTCCTATATTTCCTTGATAATTTTCGCTACTATTGGTTTTAAAATCGATTAAGCTAATTGATAATTTCTCAGTTGGTAAGTTATTCTCTGCAACATAATCAGTAACATTTTTAATAATAGATTGTAGTTGGTCGTTCCCCTTAAAATTTGGCGGTCTATCGGGAGTATAAATAAACGTTTTTTGAAAATTGATACGATTATTATGATCAGTAACAGGCAAAGATGGCAAGGCAATTTGTTGATTATTAAGTTCATTTTGCGAAGGGATAGGAGTTTTAAGTGTGGGTATATCTGGGGTTTTATTAATTATTGACTGAGGAGATTTTCTGTAAGATATGGAGGACTTATCATCAGTTACATTTGTTGTTTTCTGAGATTGATTGAAGATTAAAAAACCGACCACAGCAAAAGTCATCGCGACTAAGCTAGATATCAACAGAAACTTTATATCTGATATACCAGTATGGTATTCATAATTGTAGTTAGATGTCTCTGTTTTTTTGTTATCTGAGTTGTTTTTCATTTTTTTGTTTCTACTTTGTGATTAATTCAACTTATCTACGAGCTAAATTTTTAATGGTTCTATATTGAGCTATTTTCCATCGTCCCCGATCATTTTGGAGATTATAGCGAACCAATGAGGTAGTAAAAGCACTATTTTTTCGATCAATTTTACCCTGATTATTATAGAGGGTTCTTTCTTCAGTAACCACCACATCCACTGTAGCTTGATCACCAGAGGATGTAAAATTATTAACTGAATCTATTCTCTGAACTCCATAGATATAATAAGCACTATTATTAGCTAACCATTCGGAAGAACTTTCTTGACCATCAGAGCGTTTTATGTTGTAATCATAAGCTTTACCTGTAAGTAATTCTTCTCCTAAATAGGTTTGATAGGAGGGACCGAAAATATCTCTTTTTGCCTTTAACCAGCGCTCGATTAAATCCACCGCTTCTGAACGAGAAATAGAGTTAACTGTCTGTTGAGGAACAGGTGAATAGACGGGTTCAGGACTGGGGGAATAGACAGCTTCAGGACTGGGTGAGGTATCGATGACACCTTGGGTGATTTTAACTTGATTAAAGTATTTAATTAGTTGCCTTTGTAAATCTTGAGCGCGATTTAAGTCACTAAAAGTTGCTACCTGAATATTACCATCATTAACAAAAGCATCGCGACAAAAGTTATTTTTAACTCTCTCTAAACTATCCTCATCAGTTACTACAACTTTATAGTAAGTATCGGTGATATTCTCATCTCCACACACAGGTTTAGGAAACTCATTATTAATGGTAATATCTGAGTCTTGATTTTCTGGGGAAGGTGACGGAGAAATTGACTCATCTCCAGAATAATTTGAGAGATAATAACTTAAGACAAAACCACCTAAAATGCCAGTACCGATCATACTCCCTATAATTATCGCTTTCACCCATTCAGGTAACGTGCGGGGATTAGAAACAGGTTTTGAAGTTACAGGAGAAATTACTTGAGTAGGAGCGGGAGGAGCGGGGAGAACGATATTTGTTGCTACAATTGATGGGGTATTTTGTAGCGCTTCTAACATCTCTTTTGCGGTTAAATAACGTTCGTTAGAGCGCGGTGAAATAGTTTTATCTAGGACGGCTGCTAAACTGATATTAGTATCTAAAGCGAACTGCCGCCAATAAATTTTTCCTGTCATCGGATCGCTCTCTAGCATTTCAGGAGTTTTGCCAGTTAGTAGATAAATAGCCGTCAATCCTAAAGCATAGAGATCACTACTATAAACTGGACGACCGATCGCTTGTTCTGATGGCATAAAACCGGGAGTACCGATAACAATAGAATTAAGAGAATGCCCCGAATTAGAAACCACCGTTCCCATAGTTTCTTTAACTGCACCGAAATCAATTAGGAACGGTAAATTATCATAAATCCGTAGAATGATATTATCGGGTTTTATATCTCGATGGATAATTTTTTGTCCGTGAACATAAATTAAAACCTGTAGAATACTAACTAAAATCTCTTTGACTTGATCATCGGTAAAAACTCCTTTACTCTGTATTCTTTGGCTGAGAGTTTCTCCCTCGATAAATTCCTCGACTAAATAAAATTGATTATTTTCCTCAAAATAAGCGTATAGTTTGGGAATTTGGGGACTATTTTCGCTCAATTTTTCCAGGATAGCCGCTTCTCGCTCAAACCTTTCTTTGACGAGATTGTGAACCTGGGGATTGTCATTAATCGGTTTTAGCTGTTTAATCAGACAGAGACGTTTTGAAGGCATTTGGCTATCTTCTGCCAAAAAAGTCTCTCCGAAACCACCATCGGCAATTAATCGCAAGACTTTGTAACGATTTTGTAGAATTAAATCCGTCATGGGGAAATATTACTGTTTACTTAACAATCTCCACCGATAACTAATAACTGAGGTGATGGCAGGGCAAATCAGATAAAGAGGGTATTTAATTGACCATTTATGTGGATAATCTAAATCCATCTAGACCACCAATGTTGCATCCTGTAATAAAATTTAACATTTAGCAATAATGTCGGGGGCGTGTTTGCGGCAATAACCTTGAATAAAAAAACAAAATTAGCAATCTGCGCCCCACGCACCAGTTAAGTAAGTAATCTCAATTAATTGTGAGATAGTGGGACAGGGTTCTGGTTCTTTGTATTTTATCTTTAATTGTAACCGGCTACTTAGTTGATGATAGGTGGTGCGTTACGACGGATTGTTACCTTCAAGTCAAAGCAGCAATTTTGGCCGTCTAACGCACCCTACGTTTTACTTCTGACGTTGATGTTTTTAAGCATTATTGACCTTCTCACCTCTAAGAGCCGAAAATAAACAGAGACGACCCAAACCCAAGATTACTGGTGAGAAGTTTTCCTGACTGGGGGACTCTAGATTGCAACCAGCAAATTCTTGCTGTATTTCTGTTATAAAATAGGGCCAAATGGTTAAGAAAAAATTACCGCTAAAAATTATTTGATCGATATCCTCAAGACTTTTTTGCTGTTTTTCTAACAAATCATTAATTTTTTGTCTTAAATTATCTAGATATGGTATAATGACCTTCTTATTTAAATCGGTGCGACTGACCGTCCAAGTATGACCAGCTAGAGAGGAGGTAAATTCGCTTTCTTCTTGCAGGATTAATTTGGTTAATCTAGCGGCTGCCAGTAAAGATTTTTTTAAGGGATTAGTATCGGTGAGATCGGAGCGGGAAAGAGGCAAAAAAGAACGCCAGAGAGGATAAATTAAGTGAGAGAGTATGGCCCGTTCATAGGTGTTTTCCCCGTAGTTAAAATGGCTCAGAGCGATCGCTTGACGGGATAAAGAGCGAGTTTGCGGTGGGACTTCCACTATTGCTAAAGTGGTGGTCTCCCGCTTCCCTTCGATAACCAGTAGGGTTTGGGGTTGGGGTTGGTCGCTAGTGGGAATATGGGCCAGAGCAGTAGCGAGCGCTGTTTCTAGACTAGATAGGCGATCGGGGGGTATTAGTTGCGCTGTGAGAAGGGCTTTTTTCAGGTCATCCGTGGGGGTTTCCCCGTCATCGGTGATAATAATAGCTTCTAATCGATCTAGGGCTTCCCAGAGCCAAGAATCGGTGCTAAAATCCCGATTAGATAGCCAACTAATTAGATATTCTTCCACCTGAGAGCAGGGTAAGAGATCGCTTGTTCCCGTTGCCAGACTCCAAGAAAGAGGATAAAAATCGATCAGTCCCTGGCTTTCCCGAAAAAAGACAACTTTTACCCCCTCTGGTTGCACCTCCATTCCCAGGGACCAACGGGCAACTTCAGGGGTTGGAGCGGGCAACAATAAGGGAGAAAGCATCACTCTGGCCGATTCTAAATGTTGACGAGTGGCGATAATTGTCTCGGAAGTAACTTCTTGCGGGTTAACTAGAGAGGAAATCACCTTGGCAAGAATCCGATCGATCTCGGTCAGTAGGGAGTAAAAATCCTGTTTATCGGTCACTGGATCATTAAAAATACCCACAACTTTCCATTGTAGAATCACCTGCCTAAAACGAACAAAATTTAAATATTAAACCATGGAAGAAAAACGCTATCCTGCGGAAAAATCAGCAGAGATTCAAAAATTATTGGATACAGCCACCTTATTGGTCGGTTTGCCCCCTGAAACCCTCGATAAAGTTACTTCTCATGCTGTCACCCGAACTCATCCTGCTAATCGGGCGATTTTATTAGAAAATGATTGGGGTGGTTCGGTTTACTTTATTCTGGATGGTTGGGTGAAAATTCGTACTTACGATAGGTCGGGTAAAGAAGTCACCTTAAATATCGTCGGTAAAGGGGAAATAGTCGGAGAAATGGCCGCTTTAGACAAATCTACCCGCTCCAGCGATGCTATCACCTTAACCACGGCCACAATTAGCAGTATTCCCGCCCAAGATTTTGTTAATCTGCTCAAATCGGAGCCTTTAGCGGGAATTCGTCTTTCTCAGTTAATGGCCAAGCGTTTGCGTCAAGTTAACCGGCGTTTACGTTTGCGCGAGGCCGATAGTCTCTCCAGAGTCGCCGATACTTTACTCTTTTTAGCCGAAGGTCAAGGAGAAAAAAGCGGTCAGGGTGCGATAATTCCTAATTTACCTCACCGGGAATTGAGTGGTATTAGTGGCTTGGCCCGGGAAACCGTGACCCGCTCCCTGACCAAATTGCAGAAAAAAGGACTGATTCAACGACGGCAGGAATATCTCTGTATTCCCGATCTGGCCGCTTTAGAAAAAGTGATCACCTAAATTCAGTTATCAGTTATCAGTGATCAGTTATCAAAGACTGATTATCTATTCCTCCTATTGCCTTTTGCCTGTTGCCTATTGCCTTTTGCCTGTCCTGATATGTAGCCTATACTCAAAGGATTTAGTATGACTGAAAGATTAATCGGTTTTGGAGTGGTGCTGGTGACAACGGCCAGCGAAACGGAAGCGGAACACCTAGCGATCGCCTTACTTAACGAGCGCTTGGCAGCTTGTGTCAGTATTTACCCGATTCGTTCCATTTATCGTTGGCAGGGACAGATTGAAAACGAGAGCGAATGGCAATTAGTGATCAAAACCGATTTAAAGCAGTTTGAGCAGTTATCGGCGAAGATACAGGAACTTCATAGCTATGCCGTCCCAGAAATCATCGCTTTACCGATTGTGGCGGGTTCACAGACCTATTTAGACTGGTTAGCCTCCCATACAGGTGGGGTGTCAGAATAGACCAATCGGCAACTTGAGCGAAAAAAATCTATATAATTCTTAATAAACTATCTCAGGAAGCGCAAAAAGTTTTAATCTAGATGCTGATTAAATTTTTAAACATCTGGTTTTAAGACCGATCGCCTCCACGATTGGAGAACTCAGCACATCGTCAAGGGAGATAGTTAAAATCCAATGAGTCTTAAGGCAAGCGGTGGCAGCTCCTTAGCGCGTCCCCAACTCTATCAAACCGTCCCAGTATCTGCCATTACCCAAGCAGAACAACAAGACCGCTTTCTCGATAAACCCGAACTCAATGAACTGATCGCCTACTTCCAATCGGGGAGCAAGCGTTTAGATATTGCCCAAACGCTCACCCGGAACTCCGATCTGATCGTCTCGCGGGCAGCTAACCGGATTTTTACCGGTGGTTCACCCATGGCCTACCTAGAAAAACCCCCCGTGGAAGAATTGGCCCTGGTGGGTGCGGGTAAAGTTATCAACGTCCAGGAAGGGATGAAATTAGGAACCGTTACCTACGCTGAAAGCGGGTCTGGTGGCGGTAGTGGCATCCTCGGTGGCTTAAAGGGGATTTTCGCCTCTAGCGGCCCGATTCCCCCCGGATTCCGACCGATTAACGTCTCTCGTTACGGTCCGAGCAATATGCAGAAGTCCCTCCGGGATTTATCCTGGTTCCTGCGTTATATTACCTATGCGATCGTGGCTGGTGATACCAGTATCCTGATCGTTAATACCCGCGGTTTAAGGGAAGTTCTCGAAAATGCCTGTTCTATTGATGCCACCATCGTGGCCCTACAGGAAATGCGGGCCGCTTCGATCGAGTATTTCCAGAGAGACAAGGATGCGGCCACTTTAATCAGTGACTATTTCAATATCCTACTAGGGGAATTAAAAGCCCCCACCCCCTCTAATAAACTGCGTCAGCGTCCCAGTAGTGACCAACAGGGTTTAAGTCTTCCCCAAAGCTACTACAATGGTGCCGAAAAACGGCAAAAGTTTGTCATGAAAACCGGTTTATCGGAGTCGGAAAAATCTTCGATTATCAAGGCTGCCTACAGACAAATTTTTGAACGGGACATCACCCGCGCCTATAGTCAGTCCATTTCTGACCTAGAATCGAAGGTGAAAAACGGCGACATCTCGATGAAAGAATTCGTCCGTCGTCTCGGTAAATCGCCTCTCTATCGTAAACAGTTCTTTGAACCTTTTATCAATAGTCGCGCCCTAGAATTGGCTTTTCGTCATTTCCTCGGTCGCGGTCCTTCCTCCCGGGAAGAAGTGCAGAAATACTTCTCGATCGTCTCTAGCGGCGGTTTAGCGGCGTTAATCGATGCTTTAGTCGATTCTCAGGAATATTCCGACTATTTCGGCGAAGAAACCGTTCCCTATCTCCGGGGTTTGGGTGCAGAAGCGCAGGAATGTCGCAACTGGGGGATGCAGATCGACCTGTTTAACTACAGCGCACCTTTCCGCAAAGTTCCCCAATTTATCACCACCTTTGCTAAATACGATCGCCCCTTACCGGATCAGCACGTTTACGGTTCCGGAAATGATCCCCTAGAAATCCAATTTGGGGCAATTTTCCCGAAAGAAACCCGCGAACCTAGTTCTAGTCCCGCTCCCTTCGGTAAAGATACCAAACGTATCCTCATCCACCGCGGACCTGCCACTAATAACCAAAATAGCAACCCCGGCGCCCGAGGTGAATTCCCCGGTACTTTGGGACCGAAAGTTTTCCGTCTCAATAACGAGTTACCCGGTTCTAGCAATGGAGTAAGCGTTAAATTTGGCGAAAGTTCCACCCAAAGAGTGATTTTAGCGGCTTATCGTCAGGTTTTCGGTCGAATGCCCTACGAAGGTCAGCGTTTATCCGTGGCCGAGATTAAGTTAGAAAATGGCGATATTACTCTGCGCGAGTTTATCAAAACCCTAGCTAAATCCGAGGCTTTCCGGAAAATCTACTGGACTCCTCTCTATGTGGTGAAAGCGATCGAATATATTCACCGTCGTCTGCTCGGTCGTCCCACCTACGGTCGTCAGGAAATGAATCAATACTTCGATCTTTGCTCGAAAAAAGGCTTCTATGCTTTAATCGATGCCCTTATCGACAGTCCTGAATATACGGAAGCTTTTGGTGAAGATACGGTTCCCTACGAGCGCTATCTAACTCCCCAAGGGATGCAGTTACGGATGGTGCGTTTGGGCAATCTCCGCGAAGATATCGGCCAAAGAGTTGATAAAGAGGAAACCCCGCGCTTTATTGAATTGGGTACACCTTCGGTCTC
>NZ_JASJFF010001055.1:0-2040 GCF_030065435.1 Microcystis sp. M53603_WE2 | reverse complement strand
CCCTACACCCATCTCCCCACACCCCACACCCCACTTCCCCATCTCCCCACTTCCCCACTTCCCCACTTCCCCACTTCCCCACACCCTATGGCTATTTGTATTCCCGTTAATTTACCCGATCGCTCCTATAATATTCTGATCGAGAAGGGCAGTTTAGCCAATCTCGGTGCAGAAATGAGCCGGTTAAACTTAGGTAAAAAGGTTTTATTGGTTTCTAATCCCGAAATTTTTGACTATTACGGACATAAAGCCGTTAATTCCCTAGAAAAAGCGGGATTTGCCGTTTTTACTCATCTGATCCCCGCCGGCGAAAATTATAAAACCCTCGATGCGATCGCCCAAGTTTATGATAGCGCCCTCGCTCACCGGCTGGAACGTTCCTCGACTATGGTTGCCCTCGGTGGTGGTGTAATCGGGGATATGACGGGATTTGCGGCAGCCACATGGTTACGGGGCGTTAATTTTGTCCAAGTTCCCACCACCCTGTTAGCGATGGTAGATGCTTCCATCGGGGGTAAAACTGGTGTTAATCATCCCCAGGGCAAAAATCTGATCGGGGCGTTTTATCAACCGAAATTAGTGCTGATCGATCCTGACGTGCTTAAAACCCTACCCGTGCGAGAATTTCGGGCAGGAATGGCAGAAGTGATTAAATACGGTGTAATTTGGGATGCTGAGTTATTTCAACAGTTAGAAGACTCGGACAATTTAGCTAGTTTTTCTCAGATCGATGGCGAGCTATTGCAAACAATTATTACAAAGTCTTGCCAAGCTAAAGCAGATGTGGTAAGCAAAGACGAAAAAGAAGCGGGTTTGCGGGCGATCTTAAACTATGGTCACACGATCGCCCACGGCATTGAAAGTTTAACGGGATATACTAGCGTTAACCACGGGGAAGCGGTGGCCCTGGGGATGGTGGCGGCAGGAGCGATCGCTGTTAAACTGGGAATGTGGACTGCCGGGGAAAATCAACGTCAAACCGATTTAATCGAAAAAGCCGCCTTAGAAACCCATATTCCGCCTTTAAATGCCGATGAGATGGTAAATGCTCTCACTGCCGATAAAAAGGTTAAAGATGGCCAAGTTAGATTTATTTTACCAACGGCGATCGGCCAAGTCACCATTAGCGATCGAGTCACCCCCACCCTGGTGCGCGAGGTGTTATCACCAACCGAATCCAGGCAGTAAAAGCTTTTTCAATTGTTGCATCGCTTGTTGCGTAACATCCCGGTATTTTAAATCTCCCACGAGAATACGTCCCATCAGTTGACCGGCGATCGGGCGTTTAACGGCGACATTGTAGGCGATTTGGGTAAATTGATAGAATAAACCGGCTAATTTGGCCGCTAAAGCCATATCTTCCCCCCATTCTTCCCGAATTATCCGACTATAGCTCGCTAAAGCCCGATTATCTCCGGCTAAAGCTCGATTGATCGCCTCGGCTGCCTTAACTCCCGTCAAAATTGCCGGACGGATACCCTCACCGATGAGAGGATCGAGAATACCCGCCGCTTCTCCTGTAATTAGGGCATTTTGGGCGTGTAGCGGTTGATTTCCGTTCCAAAGGGCTAAAGCATACTCACTATAGCGATAATCCTCTAAATTCCAGCCCTTTTGACGGGCATAATTTAACAGTTGTTTTTTCAGATACTCGGATTTGATGCTGCCCTTAAAACAAGCACCGCTAATTGTGTAACCATTAGACTTGGGAAAAGCCCAGATATAACCATTTTTTAGGGAACCAAAATCAAAAAAAGCTTTTTGGGGTGGAATAGTCGCTTCTGCGTTAGTAATTTCGAGAGTAGCCCCGATCGCTTGGTTTTTCGCCGGTAATCCCAACCAGCGACTGGTATTACCCTTAACACCATCGGCAGCAATCAGATATTTACCTGAAAATGTTCCTTGGGATGTGGTAACTTGCCAGTGATCTTGGACGAATTTGATCTGGGTAACTTCGCTGTTATCTTGGATGGTTGCCCCGACTGCGATCGCCTGTTGACCTAAAAAATCATCGAAACGATCCCTTTGTACCATCCACAT
>NZ_JASJFF010000562.1:0-7824 GCF_030065435.1 Microcystis sp. M53603_WE2 | reverse complement strand
TCAAAGTGACGATTATCCTTCCAGAAGGCAAAAAACTGGCCACAAGGACTTCTAACGCCGCTTTTGGGGTGGTAGAGGGATTATCTTTGTTGGGTACCACTGGCATTTCCCAACCTCTCAGCGCCCCCGGACAGTTAGAAATCTTTCGCGAGCAATTAAAAATTTTATCTCTTCGTTTCGATCGCTTGGTGTTTTGTATCGGGGAAAATGGCTTAGATTTAGCCCCTCAAATGGGCATTAATCCTGATATTTTGGTAAAAACAGCCAATTGGATCGGGCCGATGTTATTAGAGGCACAATTACAGGGAATCTCTGAAATTCTTTTGTTTGGTTATCACGGTAAATTAATTAAACTTGCCGGGGGAATCTTTCAGACTCACCATCATCTCGCCGATGGTCGTCGGGAAATTCTTACCGCCTACGCCGCTAAAATGGGTTTAGCTACCCCCCATCTCCAGCAAATTTTTGACAGTAGCACCAGCGAAAACGGTCTGGAATATCTGCGTCAATTAGACCGGCAAACGGGAGATAATTGGGTGGAACGCATCTATGGAGAAATGGCTAATACGATTGATCGCCGTTGCCAAGAATACGTTTATAACCACAGTAACGGTCATCTTAGGGTCGGTTGTATTTTATTCGATCGCTCTCGTTCTTTGATCAGCAAAAGCGAAAATGGCCTTAAATTTTTGCAAAATCTACAAGTCACTCCCTAGTGACCGTGCTATGATCGTGGGAATATTTAGTCTTAAAAAATGAAACTAATAAGGCCATACTATTGTAGCTTATTTTCAGAACAATAGCCGATTTAGTTTACAAATCTTTAACCTTTTCCTGCCAGTTTCTTTTTTTGATCGTAGTGACAACTCAAACCCCCCTTCCCACCCCCCAAGAGACTTTGCCCTCAGAGTCCTTCACTAATAGCCTTAATCGTCAAATAATCATCATTCTTGACTTTGGCTCCCAGTATTCTGAATTAATCGCCCGCAGAATCAGGGAAACGAACGTTTACTCCGAAGTTCTCTCCTATCGTACCAGTGCCGAACAATTGGCACAAATCAACCCGAAAGGAATAATTCTTTCGGGCGGCCCCAATTCCGTCTATGATCCTGGAGCGCCCCACTGTGATCCCGAAATTTGGAATTTAGGTGTACCCGTCCTCGGAGTTTGCTACGGGATGCAATTGATGGTACAGCAGTTAGGGGGCAGGGTAGAACGGGCAAAACGGGCCGAATACGGCAAAGCATCCCTATTTATCAACGATCCTACCGATTTATTAACCAATGTCGAGGACGGTTCCACCGCTTGGATGAGTCACGGGGATTCCTGCGTGGAATTGCCCGCGGGTTTTGAAATTCTCGCTCATACCGATAATACCGATTGTGCGGCCATTGCCGATCACAAGAAAAAACTCTTTGGAGTGCAGTTTCACCCGGAAGTTGTCCATTCTGTGGGAGGAATCGCCTTAATTCGCAATTTCGTCTATCATATCTGCAAATGCGAACCCACTTGGACCACGGAAGCTTTTGTCGAGGAATCGATCCGAGAAATTAGGGCAAAAGTGGGCGATAAGCGAGTTTTATTGGCTTTATCCGGCGGTGTGGACTCCTCTACCTTAGCATTCCTCTTGCATCGAGCGATCGGTGATCAACTAACCTGTATGTTTATCGATCAGGGATTCATGCGTAAGGGTGAACCAGAACGATTAATGCAGATATTTAACGAGCAATTCCATATTAGAGTCGAGTATGTCAACGCTAGAAAGCGATTTTTAGCGCAAGTGGCCGGTGTCACGGATCCCGAGGAAAAGCGCCGTCGTATCGGCCATGAATTTATTCAGGTGTTTGAAGAAGAATCGAATCGTTTGGGACCCTTTGATTATCTGGCCCAAGGAACTTTATATCCCGATGTGATTGAATCGGCCGATAGTAATGTGGATCCCAAAACCGGGGAAAGAGTCGCGGTTAAAATTAAAAGTCATCATAACGTTGGTGGACTGCCGAAAAATCTCCGGTTTAAATTAGTCGAACCCCTGCGAAAATTATTTAAGGATGAGGTGAGAAAATTAGGTCGATCGATCGGTCTTCCGGAAGAAATTGTTCGTCGTCAACCTTTCCCCGGCCCCGGTTTAGCGATTCGCATTTTAGGGGAAGTCACCGCAGATAAATTAAATATTTTGCGCGATGCAGATTGGGTAGTGCGCGACGAGATTAATAAGCAGGGAATGTATCACGATTTCTGGCAAGCTTTCGCGGTTTTATTGCCTGTCCGCAGTGTGGGAGTGATGGGAGATCAACGCACCTACGCTTATCCCATTGTCCTACGTTTAGTCAGCAGTGAAGACGGAATGACTGCCGATTGGTCCCGGGTTCCCTATGATTTATTGGAGACAATTTCTAATCGTATTGTCAATGAAGTTAAGGGAGTTAACCGCGTGGTTTATGATATTACTTCTAAGCCTCCCGGAACTATAGAATGGGAGTAGTATTGAATTATTGATTGATTGTTAGTCCCGTCCAAATATTGGGGCGGGATTTTTGCAGAATAGACAATTGAGGAGATTAATTACTACCATGGCACAGTTAGAGATGTGGGAAGAAATAGAAGCGGTGGATTTTGCGGAAGAAGAAGAAGATATTGAAGGAGAATCAGCAAACCAAAAAAAGCTACAACTCAAAGAAATCTCCGAGACTGTTGTTGCTGGAAGTGATTGGACTACCGCAACGATCCGCGATCAATTAATTCGAGAAAATATTCAACTCAATCCGCGCTTTCAAAGACGAGATGCTTGGAGTATTACTCGTAAAAGTCGATTTATTGAATCCGTAATTCTAGGGTTTCCAGTCCCACAGATTGTCTTAGCTACTAATAATAAGGAAAAAGGGAAATTTATCGTTCTTGATGGCAAACAACGCCTACTAACAATTTTACAGTTTTATGGTGACAGTGACACACCTAATAATAGTTTTACTTTAAAAGATTTAGAATTTTTAGATAATCTCAATGGCTGCCAATATCAAGATCTAAAAAATGACTTCAATTTAAATGATTTCTTAGACCAACTGGATAATCAAACTATCCGCACGATTGTTATCCGTAATTGGAAAACGGAGAGTTTCCTCCATAAAATTTTTCTGCGTCTCAATCTGGAAAATACCCCTTTGTCTTCTCAAGAATTAAGACAAGCATTACACCCAGGAGGTTTTATTAATTTTTTAGATGATCGAGCGATCGAAAGTCAAGCATTAAAGAAAATATTTAAATCTTCCTATCCCGATTTCCGGATGCGCGACACTGATATACTATTGCGTTATGTAGCTTTTCATTATTATTTATCCGATTATCGAGGTGATGTTCAGATGCTTCTAGATAAAACCTGTCAAAATTTCAATCAAGAATGGGAAAAACGCTCAGATGAAATTATCAATGTTGTTGATCAATTTGAAAAAGCTGTCCAGACAACGATTAATATTTTTGGAGAGAAAAACTTTTCCCGTCTCTGGCTGCCTGAATCGGCAACTTATCGAAGTCAGTTCAATCGAGCAATTTTAGATGTGATGGTTTTTTACTTTTGCGATGATCTAATTAGAGCAGCTGCCGAGAAAAACAAAGAACAGATAGAAAATGCTTTTAAAGAATTATTATCTAACCCTGACAATGAATTTAGGAACTCGGTAGAAAAAACTACTAAAAGTATTAGAGCAACTTACAATCGTTTTCATTTATGGGGTCAAGCTTTATCAAAAGTATTAGATATTAACTTCAATATTCCTCAGATGGAAGACAATCGTATTATTTTTAAGGGGTTAAGATAGTTAGTTTTTTTACTATGCCGAAATCTCTAAGATTTAGACAACTAACCAAAGAATTGAATCGACTAAAAAAACAATTCCTACCTCGTAAATTTAGCGAGATAAATGAATATTCTGAAAGACAATTAGCTTTAACTTTTGCCTATCGAGTTTTTGCTCATGCTGAGATTGAATCTTATCTTGAAGATCGAGTTTGGGATACAGTACAGACAGCAAAAAATATCTGGGATAATCAAGGTAAAGCTGGTCGAGTTTTGTTATGTGTAATCGCTTTTTCTGGTCAAGAAATGGCAGCTCCTCCCGACACCCTTACTCCTCTTAAAGGTAAGAAAAATCTGCCTGAAGATAAACTAAAAATAACTAAAAAAATTGACATAGCGATTAGATGTTTTAAATCAGTTATCGATCAAAATCATGGGATTAAGGAAACTAACCTATTAAAATTACTCTTACCAATCGGCATCGATAGTGATGAATTAGATCAAGTTTGGTTACTAAATATGGATACTTTTGGAGAATAACGCGGTGAAATCGCTCATTCTTCGGCAATAAAAACGAAAAAAACGCCTAACCCTGCCGACGAATTAGAAAGAGTTAAACAAATTATTCAAGAATTAGAGAAAGTCGATCAATTGATTACTAACTTGCTCAAGTAATTGCACTCTTAATAAAACTTAAAGTGTTAACTATATCAGAAATATAGTATAATGAAAGGCAGACAATAGAGAGCTAATCATCAAAGTGAAACATAGACCAATTGCGATCGATTTATTTGCCGGCTGCGGTGGGATGTCCCTTGGTCTAGAAGCGGCGGGATTTGATATTGCTGTAGCGGTGGAGTTTGATGCAGTCCATTCCTTGGTTCATCATTTTAACTTTCCCTATTGTCAAACTATTTGCCGGGATATAGCCAAAGTAACAAGTAGAGAAATATGGGAATTATTAAAACTAAAAGGCTATGCCACCGATGTTAGCTTAATTGCCGGTGGACCCCCCTGCCAAGGTTTTTCACTGATTGGTAAACGACAAATAGATGATCCTAGAAATTCTCTAGTATTTGAATATCTGCGGATTGTAGGGGAAATTAAACCCAAGTATTTTATTTTTGAAAATGTCCCCGGCATGGCTACGGGTAAACATAAACAATTTTTAGAGGAGTTAATCTCTGAATTTGAAGCTATTGGCTATACAATTAATCAGCCAATTAAAATCCTTGATGCCAGTGAATATGGCGCACCACAAAAGCGCAGAAGATTAATCTTAATTGGTAGTCGAAAAGACGTGACGATGGCTAAATATCCCTTAGCCAAGACCGTCGATTTGAACTCAGCCAAAAAATCAGCTTTTACCAGCGTCTATGATGCGATTTCAGATTTAGAATTAATACCGGCCTTTATCGATACTGATTTAGGCATACCTGCATCAAAATTAGATTATAGTGGTAAGAGGAAAAAATATTCAGTGCAGCCAGGGGATATTTTTAAACTTTGTCATCAAAGAACAGTAGATACAAAAATCTATGGACATATAGGCTCAGTTCATACCCAAAGATCAATTGATAGATTTATCGTAACCGAACCGGGTACAGTGGAACCAAAAAGTCGCTTTTTAAAGCTTTCTCCCACTGGTTTATGTAATACTCTCCGGGCCGGAACTAATAGTGACAAAGGGGCCTATACTGCTCCTAGACCCATTCACTATTCTATTCCTCGTTGTATTACTGTACGAGAAGCCGCCAGATTACATACATTCCCCGATTGGTTTCAGTTTCACCGCACAATATGGCATGGTTTTCGTGAGATTGGTAACGCGGTTATTCCGCTATTATCGAAAGAACTTGGCTCTTCTGTGATGGGAGCAATGAATATTAATCCAGCCAATTTCAACCGAGTTATTTTAGAAAAAATGCCAGCGGAATTATTGCTGTATAATATGTCTCAGGCATCAAACTATTGGGGCATCCCCGACGATGTTATCCCGAAAAGAAAACGAGGTGTATCTTAGAGACTGTTCGGTATTTAAATTATACCAAGTCCGTTAGCTGCCAATCGAACTTTAAAAACTCGCTCCCATCTTCCCACTCTCCTATACTTTTTAAACAGGATTTACTATCATTTTTATTATTCGGGAACCGTCCACCAAGCGAGAGCAAAAGCTTGTTCTTTCTCGTTAACTTGTTGACGATATTGAACCCGAATTTTATAGTTTCCAGAGATGGGTACAGGACAAAAAATATGCTCTAAACTATCACTATCACTCAGGGAAGCACAGGTGTATTTAGCATTATTATCCTCCTGGGCAGGTAAAAGATAAACATCTAAATTATTCAGTCCGCGATCCCGGAAACTTTCATCGATATCATAGAGATTATTGCGGTTAGTATCGATTAGTTCTACCAAACGATCCCAAGCCAAAGTTATCGAAACAAAACTATTAGCTTTTAAGGGCTTCTCTAGGGCATAATCTTGATAACCATTAGCGGTAACTGTAGCGTAATCCCAACCAATAGGAGGAATAGATTCTGCGGCAGACCATTGACCATTACTAAACTGTGTGTAGGTGCGAAAAGTGTTAAGATGTCCCGTCCCCATCTGCATATCTAAAGGAATTTTCGGATCTTTATAAGCATCGGACTCTAACCAAGTTTTTTGATCCTTAGTTAAGACCGTCCGTCTCATACCTAACCGTAACCCATCCCCCGTATCTTTAATTTTATCGGCAGCATTAAGCATTACTGCCTTCATCACTTGATGATGACGAGAATCGACGCTCCAATGGGGATTTTTTTGATTAATTTGTTGATCGCCGTATTCTTGTAAAAGTGCCACGGATGCTGTAATATGAGGAGCGGCGAAACTGGTGCCACTAACAGTATTTAATTTACCTTTGAGGTCATAAAGCTCTATTTTATTGCCGGGGGCAACTAAATTAATTGACCGCCGCAAACCATCATTAATTTCCCGTTTAATTAAACTGCGACCAATACCCACTGGCAAAGCACTAATATTAGCAAAATCAACTTTAGTGAATTTTCCTTCTCTTGTCGCTGTATAAGCGGTAGTAATGCCGTTAAAATGATCGGTGGGAATGGGAATTCCTCCCTTACCTTGATTACCAGCAATTACATAAAGAACATCATCAACTCGCGATGACCAATCAACACATTGAGTTAATAAAGCTTGACCATCTAATTTTGGTTCCTGTCTTTGATCTCTTTGCAAAGATTCCCCAAAACTAAAGTTAATCGCCCGCACATCACCGCTATTTTGTCGGGCAATATTTTGACTAGCCAGACATTCTTCCGGTTGTCCGCCGCGTCGCAAAGAACCCACCGCCCCCGAATATAATCTCGCTTTTGGGGCCACTCCGGGGATTTTTTTATCATCACTGACCATTACCGTTGCCACCATAGCGGCGTGATTATCTAGATAGGTGTTGGGTTTGGCAATTTGATCGCGAAAAAAAACACCGGCTAATTTATAGGGAGGTCGCCAAGCTGCCACTTTATCATAACCGAACTGAGCCGGTCGGCCGATTTCCACTTGACCGATGGCAATTTTTCGCCCTAATAAATTATAGGGTTCCGCCCGCAAGCGATCGGCATAAATTCCCTGTTCACCGATGGAATTAGAAAGAACTAGGGAAGGAAGCAGAATTATCGTTACTACTAACCCGACGACAAACCAAAACCCTCTTTTCATCATCAGCAATCCTGCGGCAGTAAGGTGATACCAATCCATTCTAAGACAGAAATCTCAGGAGTGAATCTCACATTTGCAGAAATACCGACAATCAGCAATTATTAGTAACTCTTAAATTATTACAGATATATCAGCAGCTGGCTGTAAGCATCCCACCGAAAAGCTAATGCGCTCCGGGGTTTGGGGGCGGCGCCACGCCCCCAACGGGGGGTTTGGGTAGGGTTGATTCATGAATCAACCCTACCTGGAATCAACCCTACCTGGAATCAACCCTACCTGGAATCAACCCTACCTGGAATCAACCCTAGGGG
>NZ_JASJFF010001115.1:0-2871 GCF_030065435.1 Microcystis sp. M53603_WE2 | reverse complement strand
AGATGTTAAGTCTGATTGCCCGTCCATTCTCAATAAGCACTGTTTATTGAGAATGACCGGGGGAACTCTGAAATTCTCGGCTTAGTTGCTGGCAGCTTGCCGCCAACTCACTCCTCTAGATAAGTATTTTGACTCACGCCCCTTCCTCTTTTGAGACGTTGTGACACTTAGGGTGCGGAATGTGGGTGGTATGGTTCGATCGGGGGGCGTGAATCGACTAAATCCTTATCTGGCAAGAGTTCTATTGATTAGTTCGTTCTAGAGCGAAAACAATTGACCAAAATCGCAGCAATGTCTGTCTCTATAAGGGTTTCATTCCTTATAACCCCGTCCATTGCATAACAAAAACCGAAGAACCATACTATTGACGACGACAAAACTTGAAAATCAATCGAAAGATAACAAGAATTACTATCGTGTTGCTTCAAAACCAACCCCTTCAAAGGTATAGCTCCAGTCAGGATGAGCCAAGACATTATCCCTTTCGGCTGGATTAGTCGTAAAGAAATGTCCTCTGGAGATCGGGTTATAGAAGCGGAAAACATCCGATCCTAGACTGGCACTCGCTCCGTAAGCATAGAAGCCAATTCCTTCAAAGTTATATTGCCATTCGGGATGACCGTTGACAGTATCCCTTTCTGCTGGATCGATCGTGAAGAAGTGTCCTCTGGAAATCGGGTTATAGAAGCGAAAAACGGGAAATAGATTATTACCAGGGGATTGGGCGGCTTGAAAACCAACTCCTTCAAAGGTATATTGCCATTCGGGATGAGCGATGACATTATCTTTTTCTGCTGGGTTGAGGGTAAAGAAATGTCCTCTGGAAATCGGATTGTAAAAACGGTAGACGGGACAAGTTAAGGGGTCGGGACAAGGAGGAGTAGGGGGGGGAGGGGAAGGAGCAAGATTCCAGCCTTCATCCTTTAAGATTCCTAGGGGGATGGGGCCCGGGTCGTGAATCGCTTCACCTAGGCTAAAATAGGGTGTATCTAAGGAATTAGGATTGCCCCGGGGATAAGTCAGTTCGTCAAGATGGGCGTAACTAGAACCTTGTTGCCATTGACTAGGGGCGTAAAGTTTCGGACGGATTCCATTATTCGCCCCTACAGCATTAGGTCCATCGAAGAAAAGGTTGTTGCTGGTTAGTTGATTACCGAGGGCAACAGACGGGTTAGGGAATAAGCTCGTATTAATGAGGCTTTGCCCCGCACCATTTTCTGTAAAGCGATCATAGATACCGGGAAAGCCCGTACCCAATCCCCAACTTCCCTGACCGCCACTGTAGTCCATCAAGCCAATGTTTCCTAAACCGTGTAATATTTCGTGCAGAGCGACGGTGACAAAATCATATTGGTTGGCTGGAGTCTTGCCATCTGTACCGAAATACCAGTTGGCAGTGCTATTTAACTCGGAGGTCATATCCCCATCGTTAGGCGCAAGATCTCGACCTGCTAGCTGATTAGCCAGGGCTGATGTGTACCATGTATTCGGTCGTGTTCCGGGGGATTCTCTCCAAAAGAGATTGGGGCTTGCTCGGCCGAGAATCGAAGGATCTAAGGGTTGCCAGTAGGCATCAACGGCAATCGGGATAGTTGAGACGATAATAGATTCCCAGATACTGACCGCATACTGAAAAGCCGCTTGTGCTTGAGGGGTATAGTTATGATAAGTAACATTAATTGTCGCCGTTCGAGCGTCAGCCATGAGTCGATTCTGTACGTCAATTGATAGAGGAACTAAAGAGGTTTCTACTGACTCGGATGATTGATTGGCGACGAGGATGATCGAGGGTGGTACTACCGATCCTGGCAACTGTTCGGAAGCGGGGGTAATCGAGGGTGGTACTACCGATCCTGGCAACTGTTCGGAAGCGGGGGTAATCGAAGGTGGTACTACCGATCCTGGCAACTGTTCGGAAGCGGGGGTAACCGAAGGCGGTACTACTGACCCCGGTAATTTTTCGGAAGCGGGGGTAATCGAAGGCGGTACTACTGACCCCGGCAATTGTTCGGGATCATTTTGACGATGAGGGTTAAATAAATCGTCTGTGGATAAGGACAAATCTCGATCGAATTCAAGGGGATTCATGATTAGAGAATCATTGAAGAATATTTGCCGATCGAGAGCTTGACTCGAATTGGTGCCGTTGTTCATACCTGTATAATTCTCCTCGTGAGGCGTTGTAGAGAAAGAGTCCGGTGACAGATAATTATCAAGAGAAAACGAGGGTGATGAGAGGGTTTACTTCCTTCCCGCAGCAACACGACCCAACCGACAAGCCTTGTCGTGTTAATGTTTGTGAACCCAGGCAATGGGCAATTTAAGAGCGGGAATGGAGTAGTCATTCCACAACATACAACTTTATCTAGATAACAGAATTCCAGACTCAAATAGAATTTATAATCCGACAGCAGAATGATTTTATCTATCTAACCCGTAACAACTAGACTTCAGGTTTTAAACCTCATTCCACTATTAGAATAATATTGCCATATCCAACAGTTCGAGAAACCCATCAATGAACTGGCCCCCACTAAGTACCTATTGTTGTTTCTGTTTCTTCTTTTCTCGTATTTTGAAAACGGGATCTGTGTTATTCGGTCATTTAGACTATTTCTACAACTCGATCGTAGTCAAAAATATCTTGTATTTTGTTGTTTCGTTATATAAGTTAATAGTTATTTGAGCGTTTAACAAGCTGAACGGTTCTTCCCAAGACAGGGATGACCGGCTTTTCTGATTAGTAAGCTTTTACGCATTTAAGTTACATTGACAGCATTACCCTTATTTTTAAGTTTTCTACTCCATTTAATAATCAATCCCCCTTCATTTAAAAGCTGATTGACTACTTTTTCCAGTTCTTCTTTATTT
>NZ_JASJFF010001027.1:0-9211 GCF_030065435.1 Microcystis sp. M53603_WE2 | reverse complement strand
CAGCAATTCCAAATTCAAACGGTAGTGTAGGATACAGAATTGATTTCGCTTCTGTCCCTCAAAATAGAGTGAACGAGTTGCCCATTGGGTTTTGCAGGAATGGAAGTCCAAGATTTGAGTTTTATAGGGATGCTGAGCTACTTCCACAGGGCTATCGCTGGCATGGTTGACCCGCGCAGTGCTAGCAATGCTACTCGCTACAGTCTAAAAGACGCGGTCTTGGGGGCATTTGCTAGCTTCTTTATGCAAAATGAATCCTTTCTAGAATATCAGCGTCAATTGAATAGTCGTTGTGGACGAGATAATGCTCAAAGTCTGTTTGGTCTGGTTAATATCCCGACCATAGAACAGATAAAGAATATTCTCGATAGAATAGCCGCAAAGCCTCTTTTTTCACCGTTCAAATGGATTTATCAAGGTCTGAGAGAACAAGGCTATTTGAGGCTGTTTACAGCCTTGGATGGCAACTTACTCGTCGCCCTAGATGGGACTCAGTACTATGATTCAGAGAAAATTAGTTGTCCTTGTTGCTCAACCCGCACCTCGAAACAGGGGAAGGTAACTTATCACCATCAAGCTATTTTGCCTGTAATTGTCTCTCCTGACCAAAAATCGGTCATTTCCTTGCCACCAGAATTTATCACTCCTCAAGATGGCAGTGAGAAACAAGACTGTGAGCAAAACGCGGCAAAACGCTGGATAGCGAGCCATGCGTCCTGGTTTGAAGGCCAGCCCATCACCCTCTTAGGCGACGACCTCTATAGTCGCCAACCGATGGCTGAATATTGTTTGGAACACCATTTCAACTTTATCTTTGTCTGTTTACCGTCCTCCCATCCGACTCTCTATGAGTGGGTTTCTTTCCTGGAGGCTAATCAAGAAGTCAAAACCACTCAACAGCGACGTTGGAATGGGCGATACTTTGAAATTTGGGACTATCGTTATCTCAATCAAGTCCCCCTGCGCGAACAACAACCCGCCTTACTGGTCAATTGGTGTGAGGTGACCGTTAAGCGCGAGTCGGATGGTCAACTTCTCTATCGCAATAGCTGGATTACTAACCACGACCTGACTCCCCAACGGGTCATTCTGGTCTGCGCTGCTGGACGGAGCCGTTGGCGAACCGAAAATGAGAATCACAATGTGCTCAAAACTCGGGGCTATCATTTGGAGCATAATTTTGGACATGGTCAGCAACATTTGTCCTCTTTTCTGTTGACCCTCAATCTCCTGGCTTTCTTATTTCATACTGTTCTGCATCTAGTCGATGAACGCTATCAACGGGCTCGGATGCAAAGGGGGACTCGCAGAGGCTTTTTTAACGATGTTCTTTGCTTAACCAAGTATCTGCTGTTTGAAGGCTGGCACCACCTTTTAGACTTTATGCTCGATGAGGCCATCCCTGTTACTCGCGTTAATTCTTCTTGATTTTGGATGGGGAGCTACAGGGCAAAAGCGTTTTGTATTCTGTATTCCTTGCTACATTCTGAATTTGGAATTGCTGGTAATCAGTAATCAGTGAAAAGACAGCATTGTTACGGCCATTTAATACTGCTGAGTTAATACCACTCACTTAAAACCCAAATTTTCGATAACTGTTTACTGACAACAGCAAAAAGCTCCCTAACCCCCATCTTGCCAATTTTTAAGTAGGTAGGTGTTGAAAACTTTCAGATGCCCCCCTTATTAAGGGGGGATTAAGGGGGGATCGGCACCCCCCTTATTAAGGGGGGATTAAGGGGGGAGCCATCTTCAATTTAATTATAACCAGCTACTTATTATGAGAACAATCGCTGAAATCAACGACAAAATTGCTAAAAAAACGGCTGTAGTCTGGACAGTAGAGGAATTAAAAAGCCGCGTGAGCGAGATGGGAATTAAGGAGGTTTTTTCCCAAGTAGATGTGGTTTGTACGGGAACTTTTGAACCGATGGAATCTTCGGGGGCAATTATTAATTTAGGTCAGACGGATCCGCCGATAAAAATTCGTCAATGTTGGTTAGATGGGATTCCTGCTTATGCTGGTTTTGGGGCGGTGGATTTATATTTAGGAGCCAGCGCTATTAGTGATCTAGCGGCCAAAAATGAGAATTTAGAGGGAGAAAATCCCGAAAGGGGCGGCGGACATATTATTGAGGATTTAATCGCTGGAAAATCGATTCAATTGCGCGCTGTCGGCCAGGCCACTGATTGTTATCCTCGCACTTCTTTTGAAACGATTATTTCTAAGGAGACTATCAATCAATTTTATCTTTTTAATCCTCGCAATCTCTACCAGAATTTTATCGTCGGAGTCAATGGGGGAGAGCGGACTTTATATACTTATTTGGGACCACTACAGCCGCGATTAGGTAATGCGGTTTATTCTAACCCCGGGGCAATTTCTCCCCTGTTAAATGACCCAGATTTAGAGGCTATAGGCATCGGTACGCGCCTTTTTTTGGGAGGAGGAATCGGTTATATTGCCTGGGAAGGAACCCAACATTTTCCCCTGCAAAAACGCCTACAAAATCGAACTCCTATTGGACCGGCTTCCACCTTAGCCTTAATTGGTGATGCTAAACAAATGAATGCTCGCTGGGTGCGGGGTTGTTATTTCAAAAATTATGGGGCTTCTTTAATGTTAGGGGTAGCAGTACCGATTCCAATTTTAAGCGAGGAAATAGTTCGACATTGTGCGGTAAAAGATGAGGAAATTGTCGCTCCAGTGGTGGATTTTTCCATTCCCCGGCGAGTCCGTCCTACCTTTGGTTTAATCACCTACGCTAAACTAAAAAGCGGTCGGATTATGATCGAGGGAAAAAGTGTTAAGGTGGCTCCTTTGGCCAGTATTTCCTTGGCCCGGGAAGCCGCTTTAGAATTAAAAGCACTGATCGAATCGGGAGAATTTACCCTCACAGAACCCGTGGCAAAAATTAATCTAGAGCGAACTTTTATCCCCCAGGATCGTTGGGGTGGAAAATTATCAATTGAGTGAGGAATTAAGGGATTGCGTGCAGGTGGCACAACTACAATTAAGATGACGAAAAATCGGATTTTCTTCCCCAGTTGTCTTGGCGATAATCATGTCACCTAAGTTCTCGGTGTTGAAACTAGGATGAAAGGACTCTGGGGCAGCTTGTACGGAGTTAGTGGTAACTGCTAGGGCTAATAAACTAGCGGAAGCAGTGGCAAGAATAAAGACTTTTTGATTCATAAGTTTGCGGGAATTATTGGCCATGAATACCACTGATTATAGCACCCTGCTTGCCGATGAGGAGATATTCTAATCATAAGAGTCAGAGAGGGCTAACCGTCAAATTAGCCAGATTGCGAATTTCTACTTTTTGTTCTTGGGCGGCAATTTCTCCGGCTTTTTGTAACAACTTGAGGGCGCTTTCCTTAATTCCGCTTTCCCTAAAAGGGCGGGTAATACTAAATCCTGTTTAAAAGGTATTATTAGGAGAATGGGAAGCGGGAAGCGGGGAGAAACAATCCAGATCTTGCGGATTTTTGCTTAACTCATCCCGATAGTTTCTGAATATCGGGAGCGGATTTTGTCGGTGAATCAGCACGAAATTGGGCGTAACCACCCGCTAAAAAAACGGTTTTACCCACGCCGCGTTGACCGATACCGAGTAAATTAAAAGGGGGGGGTTGTTGTGGGTGATAATATTTTCATGAGCAAATTACAGCGTTTCTCAGATACATGAGGTTGGTTCTTGCATCTGAAATACTTGATTATCGACGATTGGTCTGTGCTTCACCTTTACGAGAAAGGCTGTAATAGAGTAATCTAATTAGCTAATCGATCAATTTTTGGCAAGCACCTCCCAATTTAATGACAAAAAAGACAGCTTATCATCTTAATACACCCATAATTATACCCACGATCGCCTGTTTAGCCATTCTGTTAATTCTCGTGATAGCAGAAATTAGCGTGGCCCAGACGGCAACTAGCGACAATAGCGAGGCTTTATACCGAGAATTAAGGGTGAAAATCGATACTTTATGGGTAATTTTCACCGCTTGCCTTGTCTTTTTTATGAATGCCGGCTTTGCCATGCTAGAGTCTGGTTTTTGCCGCTCGAAAAATACCGTTAATATCTTAACCAAAAACTTAATTGTTTTTGCCTTGACAACGATCGCTTTTTGGTCTTTTGGTTTCGGCTTAATGTTTAGTCAAGGTAACGGTTTTGTCGGTCTTAGCGGTTTTTTTGTGCTAGGAGCCGATAATAGCCCCAATACTGGTCTCAACTATCTTGGCATCTTTCCCTCCCTTTCTTGGGCGGGCATACCTCTACAGGCTAAATTTTTCTTTCAATTAGTCTTTGCCGGCACTGCGGCCACGATTGTTTCGGGGGCAGTGGCCGAAAGAATCAAATTTCTGGCTTTTTTCCTGTTTAGTCTGCTATTAGTGGCTTTTATCTACCCGATCACCGGTCACTGGATTTGGGGAGGAGGTTGGTTAGCGCGGCTCAATTTTTGGGATTTTGCCGGTTCTACGGTAGTACACACGGTCGGTGGTTGGGCCTCTCTCGTCGGGGCAGTGTTATTGGGGCCGCGTCTGGGCAAATATCAAGGCAGTAATTCCATGGCACTACCCGGTCACAATCTCACCCTCTCTACCCTCGGCTGTTTTATCCTCTGGTTAGGTTGGTTTGGTTTTAACCCCGGTTCCACCCTGGCGATGGAACCCGAGGCTATTTCCCGCATCCTCCTCAACACTAATATGTCGGCGGCCACCGGCGGCATCGCCGCAACCCTAACCGCTTGGCGCTATTTCGGTAAACCAGACCTCTCGGTGATTATCAATGGCATTCTCGGTGGTTTGGTGGCCATTACCGCTGCCTGTCCCTATGTACAGATCGGTTGGGCGGCAATTATCGGCATGATCAGCGGTATTTTAGTGGTTTTGAGCGTCGATTTCTTCGATCGCCTCCAGATTGACGATCCGGTTGGGGCGCTATCGGTACATCTAGTCTGTGGTTTGTGGGGAACTTTTGCGGTAGCTTTATTTGCCGCCGGTATCGAGGCTAATTTTTATACCCAGGGACCGGTGAGGGGATTACTGTTGGGGGGAGGATTACCGGCAATTAAACAGGTATTCGTGCAACTTTTGGGCTGTGCGGCAGTTAGTCTTTACACTGTAATTGTCAGTTGGTCAGCATGGAAGGCGATCGATTTTTTCGTCGGTTTAAGGGTATCGACGGAAGCAGAATTGAGAGGACTGGATCTGAGCGAACACGGTTTACAAGCTTACAGTGGTTTTCTGTTTAAATCCGACCTTGCCCATAAGGTCTCGGCTATTATTCCCAAAAGAACCATTATTCCTCCCAAAGATCGGGGAGCGGATAAGTAGTCTGGCAAAATTAATTTCCTAGTCGAGACTCCAATTCAGTGATCAGTGATCAGATGTGAGTTTTCACTGTTGCCCCTTGCCTTCAGAAGCTGACTACTGACTCCTAACCAACCACGACAATTTTTGATTTTGACCGGAGTCCCCTTATCGACCTAAAAGATTGGCAATATCAGCACATCCCCCCGGAATAGTTGCCCGCGACTTTTCCCCACACCAACGACAACAATAGTGACGTTGTTCCTCGCTCATATTTTTCACCCCGGTAAAATTGACATTTTCTACCACTGCTCCCGTGTGTTCTCCGCTGTCATAATTGGGGGGAACGGTACGACTGCGGGGGGTAGCATTTTCTAGGGAACCATAAAATAAACGCATCCCTTTCATATCTGCCCCTCTTAAATTAGCTTCGTAGAGAATTGTCCGCGATACATTTGCTTTCACCAAATCGCTATAACTTAAATCGGCCCGCACCATATTCGCTTCGCTTAAATCCGTCCAGCGCAAATCCTGCCCAGAAATGTCGGCCCCCGCTAACATTACCCCCAATTGTACTACTCTTGTACCGAACTCTCGATCCTCCGCATAACCCCCTTCCCCGTCTAGAATCGGTCTGCCTAGATAACGATCGCGTTTAATCGGTGATAATAGCCGCGATTGACTCAAAAAACGCAGTATTTTCGCTTTTCCAGAGGCATCGACACTGCTGAGGATGGAAGCGGTGCGACCTTCTGCGATCGCTCTTTCCTGGGGCCAATCTTCTAAAAATCCCTCCTCATCCAAGGCTAGATCGGAAATGCCCTGAAAATAGGAATCGATCGTCTGTTGTTGGGTAATGCGATTTTGCTGTATGGTTAAATCCTTAGAAATAACGTACTGTTCCCAGGCCACATAGACGGCTAACACGGCGATCATAATCTGTCCCAAGGCCCCCACCCACTCGGCCCAGGAACCAAACTCATCGTATTTAAAACTCTCTAACCATCGCAATATTCGCCCGTAAACTCCTAAATATTTCCCTAATCCGGCCAGAGCAGCTATAAAAACTATAAAGGCAAAAACCGTCTGACGTTCAGAGGGAGTGAGATAATGGGCGATCCACTGGCGAATAGAGGGCAAAATCACCTGTAAAGATATTAATATCGCTACTATCGCCCCAGAAAAGCCTAACCAGTCCCAGCTAAAGACCAGGCCGATGGTCATCACCATCAGGGGGGCCAGTAGTAACCCCGCATTACCCGGTCGAAGATCTTTTAATAGTAGGATGCGCTGACGCACGGGATTACGCGAAGATAAAGAGGAGACGTATTCAGAAGCATCGGGGGGCGATAAACTGGTTTTACCGTTATTTTCGGGGTTATCGTCCCTATTTTCCGCGGCGAGTTTTTCTGGGTCTTTGCGATCGCTCATGTTAATCCTTGTCAAGAGAAAATAATTCCACACCGAAAACTGAGGCGAAAACTCTCGATAAATCTTGCTGTACTTGCATAAGACTAATATTAGGCAGAAACTGCCGTAAACTGCCCACGGGTTTATTAGCAATCCCACAGGGAATAATCTCGGCAAAACCGCTTAAATCTGGACAAACATTGATGGCAAAACCATGATAGGTAATCCAATGACTAACTTTAATACCGATCGCCGCTATTTTATACCCTTCTACCCATACCCCCGTCAGGCCCGCGATTCTTTCCCCCGACAATCCATAAATAGCGATAGTTTGCAGGATGACTTCTTCCAATTGTCGCAAATACCAGTGTAAATCCTGCCGATAATAGCGCAAATTGAGGATCGGATAGCCCACTAACTGCCCCGGACAGTGATAGGTGACTTCGCCTCCTCGCTCGATTCGGTACACTTCTTTGTCGGTTTTGTCAAGATTAAATTTAATAAACTTAATATCTGAACCAGTACCGAGGGTGTAAACGGGGGGATGTTCCAGCAGCAGCAGCACATCGGGTAAGTCAGGATTAGCAATTCTCGCCTCCACCAGCGATCGCTGTTGCGACCAAGCGAGAGAATAGGGAGTAATTGCCTGAATTTTTAGCCCACAGAGACGAGGCATTTTTTGAGCATTCATCGAGAGATGTGATTGTTCAAATTATTTAAGAAATGTGGAAGATCACCAAGGAAAATTAAAAGAAGGGAAGAAGAGATGTTGGGGAGAATAATAAGCACTAATCTAAAGTTATCTCATCTATCATCTCTTGGGATCAGTATCCTCCAGTTTATCCTCATCGGCGCAAAAAAAGCACCAAAACAAGTTCAATCCTTGATTGAGCAAACCCACCAACAGGTTGTTGACCCTAACAATCAAAGAAATGTTATCGAGTTAATCGAGAAGATTATTATCTACAAATTTACTCACCATGGCACTGCTCTAAGATGGAGACAATCAATTATGCTAGGTGTTCACGCATTAAAACAACTCTATGAGATTGATGACTCTCAATGGCTAGGAGAAACCATTAGCCTACTCAGAAATCATCAATTTCAACAGCTAGACTTAGAACATTTAATCGAGGAATTAGAGGATTTGGGCAAAGAAAAGAAAAATGCTGTAGCCAGTCTTTTAGAACAGGTTATCCGCCATTTATTATTCCTGCAATACTGGAGCAAGGAAGCAGAATATAAGACAATTTATTGGCAGGAATAAATCGATAACTTCCGTACTCAATAAAATCAGGCTAGTATGTTTTCTGACTGCTATTTTTCAATTTTATTGGTGAGAGTTCCGACCACATCAATACCGAGGGTTTGATGGACACTGGCGAGGAATTGATTGACGATTTCGGGATAGACTTTAATCAGGGTAGCGAGGGATTTCCCATCACCATTATCAACAATATTAACTCGCTCGAGGTGTAAGCGTTTAGGAATTTTGATCGCTTCTTCTAGGATAGTTTCTAACTGTTGAATCAAGAAAATTGCCTCTGCTTCGCTGCCGGTATTTTGCCAGACTTCCGCGAATAATTCGTTAACCAAGGCTTCAGCTTTGGCATTTTCTTCAAAAATTGCCGCTTCTCCTCTAGCGCGGAAAGTTTCGGCTTCCTGCTGCGCTTCTGCGGGTAAAACTTGATCTGCTTGGAGACGTAATCTTTCTAATTCTGCTCTGACCTGTTGCAATTTTTCCTCAACTATAGCACGTTTTTCCTTAGCGGCGGCGATAGTTATTTCTTCTTCCGATTTTGCCTGTTGTTCCAGTTTTGCCTTTAACTTTCTCAATTCGTTTTCTTGCTCTAAAATGATAATTTGATCGCGGGTTTTAGCCACGGTTGCCTGTTCCTCACATTCCGCGACTATTTGTTCAGCTTCATTGAGTGCATTTGATTCAGCAATTTCAGCATCACGCATGACTAAAGCGATTCTTTCCCGTCCGAGGGAGTTAAGATAATCCACGTCATCGGCAACATTTTGAATTTTGAGAGTATCAATTTCTAAACCGAGTTTAAACAGATCTTGACTGACGTTACTGGTAATACTTTCGGCAAATTTTAGGCGATCTTCGTTCACTTGTTCTGGGGTCATTGTTGCGACTACACCCCGCAAGTTTCCTTCTAAAGTTTCTTTAGCTACGCGAATAATTTCTTCTCGATCTCGATCTAAAAAACGTTCGATCGCATTGCCGACTATTTCAGGTTTAGAACTAACTTTCACGTTAGCAATTGCCACGATATTCAGGGGAATATTGCCCTTAGAATAGGCATTTTTAATCTCAATTCTGATCGGGGTTGTGGTGACATCCATGCGTTTAACGGTTTCTAAAATTGGAATACGAATTGCCCGACCCCCCGATACCACTCGATACCCCGCATCTTGTCTATCTTTTGATTTGCGTTTCATCCCACTCAGGATTACTACTTCATTGGGTTT
>NZ_JASJFF010001140.1:0-4045 GCF_030065435.1 Microcystis sp. M53603_WE2 | reverse complement strand
GTAGAGCGACCATAAGACCAGAACAGAGTAAATCTGTTAAGGCAGGTGCGAAAAATCCTTCGGGAAAGAAGCAGAAACCTAAATCGTGAGGTTTGGGAATCGCCGTCCGTTTTACGGCGGCGAGGATGTCAACAATCTTGTCAAATTTTTGATTAACGTCCCTTTGTAGATTATCTATTTTTTGACTAACATCCTTAACGCTGTCTTTGATATCCTTTAAGACAGTTTCTAGGGAATAAGTGACGGTTTCTCCGGACATTCTGGTAAACTCCCCTTAGTTTCATCTTGATCCTTCTCCCATTCTTGCTTTATCCATGGGAGACTACCCTTTAATTATCACCCCAAAATATAGTGCCAGTGTTTGTTTCCCCAGCAGATACCGGCATCTGTCCCCTTTTGTCGATTAAATTTGTTAGATTTTGGAGGAGAAATGTTAACTTATTTTAAAATTTATGTTGAGCAGCACTGCTACCTATCCCATCGGGGGAACAGATATCGATCGCTTTGATTGTCGTCAAGTTTGGTATCCTATCTACTACGTCAAAGATTTAGACAAAAAGCAGCCCCAACGCTTTACCCTACTAGAAGAGGATTTAGTGATTTGGTGGGACAAAAATCAGCAAGAATGGCGAGTTTTCGAGGATAAATGTCCCCATCGTCTCGCTCCTCTCTCAGAAGGTCGTCTTAACGAAAGCGGACATCTAGAATGTCCCTATCACGGTTGGTCTTTTTCCGGGGGAGGAAACTGTGAATTTATTCCCCAACAACCGGAAAACAGTCAAGCTAACACCTCTCGACGCGCTTGTGTGCGCTCTTTTCCCACGGCTATCCGTCAGGGATTATTATTCGTTTATGCGGGTAATCCCGAAAATGCTCCCCTGACTGCGATTCCAATTATTGAACCCATGGAGGAGGATGCCGATGCTTGGATTTGTTTGGATACCTTTCGAGATCTACCCTACTCGGCCGTCACTTTAATCGAAAATATTATCGATTCTAGTCATGTTCCCTATACCCATCATCTCACCATCGGTAATCGGGCCAATGCCGCTCCTATGGAGTTAGAAATTATCGAGTCCAATCGTCAGGGATTTAAGGGAATTTGGCCCGAAGGACCGCGTAAAGGTCAATTAGGTCAGCAATACAGCAATTTTATCGCCCCCGGATTAATTTACCACGATCTCACCTCGGAAAAGTTCGGACGGACTTTAACAGCTGTCTATGCAACCCCCATCCGTCAGGGAGAATGTCGTCTCTTTGCTCGTTTTCCCTTTAAATTTAACTCTAAACTGCCGAAATTCTTCATTAAGCTTACCCCCACTTGGTATTCCCACATCAATCAAAACGCTATTCTTGAAGATGATCAGATTTTTCTCTACTATCAAGAGCGTTATCTGCAAGCTCAGGGGGATAGTCGGAATTTTAGTCAAGCTTGTTATCTCCCTACCAAAGCGGATTTATTCGTGTTTGAGTATCGCAATTGGGTTAATCAATACCAAGCTGATCCTTTCGCCGGTCAACCTTTTCCCCCCCGACAATCAAAAGAGATTCTCCTGGAACGCTATCACTCCCATACCAAAAATTGTGCTGTTTGTCAAGGGGCTTTAAAAAATATTAATCGTCTGCGGGGGTTAACAATAGCGATCGCTATTGTTCTTGGTCTATCTTTACCACTTTTAGCCCTAATTTTCGGTCAATCGGCCCTCCTTCCCGTGACAGTGCTGACAGCATTAACTGTCCTTATGGTGGCAGTTTATTGGCGCTTGGGAGAACTGATAAAACAGTTTTATCAAGGACGGGAACTATTGCCGAGAAATACCGGCAAAAAGCGATAAAGCTGCCGAAAAAGAGCGGAAGTTAGGGAACCTGTTCCTCATTATCGACTTTGGGGGTTTGGTTTTGGGAAGATTGCTGAAGTTCTTGCCAGCGAGTTTCTGCCAGTTGTTTTTGTGTTTGCACTTCTCGGTCATTGGAACGATAACGAAGTGATTCTTGATAAGCTTGAATCGCTCGCTCGTATTGACCGAGTTTAAAGCAACTATTGCCTAAACTTTTCCAGGTTTCGGGGTTATCTTTTTGTCTTTGAATCGCCTGTTGATAGGCGATTATGGCTTGGGAATAGTCGCCTAAACGATACCAAGCGTTACCGATACCGATAAAAACTTCGGCTTTTTGGGAAGAAATGCGGCGAGCTTTTTCGTAGGATGCGATCGCTTCTTGAAATCTTTCCATTTGATGAAGTAATGCCCCTTGATTTAACCAAGCTTGATAATAATTAGAATTGGCTTTAGTTGCTTGAGTAAATGCCTCCAAAGCTTCTGACTTGCGGTCTAATTTTTGCAGAATAATCCCTTGACTATAGTGAGCTTGGGAAAATTGGGGATTAAATTGTCCGGCTTTGCTATAACTTTCTAAAGCATCATTAATTTTATTTAATTGATACAAACTATTACCTTTTTGATACCAAATTAAGGCATTATCCGATTCGAGCGCTAGAGCCTGATCGTAGGCTTTAACTGCCCCTTCATAATCCTCAATATTTTGTAATGACCAGCCTTTTTTATACCAGGTTTTGGCATCATTTTGCTGAAAAGTTAACAATTTGTCAAGAGCTTTTTGGGCGGCGGAATATTGTTGCAGTTCTAGATAGATATCGGCCTTACCTTGCCAAGCTTGACTAGCGGCAGGATTAAGAGATAAGACCCGCTCAAAACTTTCCAAAGCCTCTTGATTTTTGCCTAACTTATCTAAAGCTTGCCCGCGACCGAGCCAAGCTTGCCAAGCGGAATCTGGGTTAATTTGAATAGCTTTTTCGTAGGTATTTAAAGCTTCCGAGTATCTTTTTAAAGCTAATAAAGCATCAGCTTTTCCTTGCAATGCCTCAAGATAATCGGGATTAATTTTTAAGGCTTGACCATAGGAATTAAGGGCATCAGTATAGCGTTTGAGTTGATAAAAAGTCTGACCTTGTTGATAGTAATCAAGAGAATTACGAGAATTTTGCCAATAATCAAAACCCAGATAAGCGCCCGCTATTAAGCCAATTGTCCCAGAGACAACCAGGATTTTTGTTAGCCAAGATTTCCCTGGACGAGCAATCGGACCTTGAGGTTTCACCCCCTGGGTAGTTTTCGTGGCGAGATGATGAATTTTCCCTAATTTTCTCAGATCGATTAATGTTTCACCAGCGCTGGTATAACGCTGACGAAAATCATAGCGGATCATGCGCTCGATAACATAACTAAACTCGGCGCTAGTCATGGCCAAATGTTGCCAGAGAATTTCCCCCGTGCGAGCATCCAGTGGAATATCTTCGGGCTCTTTACCGGTTAAAGCTTGTAATCCAATAATACCAGTGGCATAGATATCGCTACTAAAACGCGGATAACCTTGGGCCTGTTCACTGGGGAAATAACCAGGGGTACCAATAGCGATGGTAGAAACGGTTTTACCTTCTTTAACCACTTGAGTGCTAATTTGTTTGACAGCACCAAAATCAATTAAAACCAATTGATGATCTTGGCTGCGACGAATAAGATTGAAGGGATTAACATCGCGATGGATCACCTGTTTGTGATGGACAAATTCCAGAATTGAGAGAATTTCTGTTAATAAAGCCACCACTTTCTCTTCATTTTGCCTATAGACACCGGCAGTAATTTCTGTGGCTAAATCTTCCCCCTCAATGTATTCTTGCACGAGGAAAAATTGCCCATTTTCCTCAAAATAAGCAAATAAACGGGGAATATGGCGATGAATGCCCAATTCTTGCAGTATTTTCGCCTCGGTTTCAAACAGTCGTCTAGCGATGGCTACAGTTTCGGCATTCCGGCACTGGGGTTGAAATTGTTTGATCACACAACGATTTTGATTGGGTAACTGGCGATCGCAGGCCAAGAAAGTCTGTCCGAATCCCCCTTTTCCCAATTGACGGATAATTTGGTAGCGATGACTAAGGATTTTTCCGGCAGCGAGTTCCATAGACGATGGCAATCCGAGGTTTTTTACTATTCTAGGCTTTTCGGCTCTCTTTTGCGGTCGATGG
>NZ_JASJFF010000147.1:0-2281 GCF_030065435.1 Microcystis sp. M53603_WE2 | reverse complement strand
GTATTTGCCAGGTTCCAACTATCATTAACAACAGTAGATATCTGGCTCGTCCCAGTTCATTTTCTAACACTTTCTGGTATAGTTCACTTATCATTTTCGTTATTTAGGTCATATATGGTAAATATGACTTATCTTTTTTTGGAGTCTGTGTCTGTATTTTATGATACATAAGCTTTTCAGCTTGCTTGTCCCCCTGTCAGGTTTTAAATGCCTTACAACCTGTGGGATGGAATTCTCCCCCGTCACCTCCACCAGCACCGGCAGCAGTCAAAAAGCCTGTTTCACCAATACCCCTAATTGCTTCACCTACTCCATTTACCGAAAAACTACCCAATCGAGTCACAATGGAGATGGTGAGCTTACCAGCAGGTAAATTTCTCATGGGTTCTCCTGAAAGTGATCCCGATGCTAAAAGCTATGAAAAGCCTCAACACCCAGTTAAAGTCAACAGTTTTGCGATTGGCAAATATCCAGTGACTCAGGCACAATATCAAGCAGTAATGGGAACAAATCCCTCTTATCTTAAAAACAATCCCCAAAATCCGGTAGAAAGTGTTAGTTGGGAGGACGCTCAAGCCTTTTGTCAGAAATTGAGTCAAATAACTGGCAAAACCTATCGCCTACCGACGGAAGCGGAATGGGAATATGCTTGTCGTGCGGGGACAACCACTCGCTATTATTTCGGTGATGATGCCAATCAGTTAGGAGATTACGCTTGGTATGACGGAAATTCTCAGAAGACAACTCATCCTGTGGGTCAGAAAAGGCCCAATGCTTGGGGACTCTATGACATGATTGGCAATGTTTGGGAGTGGTGCGAGGACAATTGGCATGATAGCTATGAGAATGCACCAAAGGATGGCAGTGCTTGGATAAAAAATGGTAATGATAATCGTTCTCCATTGCGGGGCGGTTCTTGGTTCTTCAATCCTGCTTTCTGCCGTTCCGCTTTCCGCAACAGCTTCTTCCCCAACGGCGACGTCAACTACGGTTTTCGGGTGGTGTGCGGTGCTGGGAGGACTCTGTAACCCTTTTTCCCTTTTTACCCTTTTTCTCTTTTTCCCGCCTAGCGGCGGGTCGATTTTTTTTTTTGAGCCGTAGGTTGGGTTTCGTTCCTCAACCCAACCCAATTATTTAAAAGTGTTGGGTTTCACTATCGTTCAACCCAACCTACGATCTACTGATTATTTATTCCCTTTTTTGCATGAGTGCATGAGTAGAAAACGGGTTTCTCGGAGAAACCGGTTTTCTGTGGGTTACTCAACGGATTTAGGATAATATTGGTGCGTTACGTCGCGTATGTAATTAATGTAAATTAAATAATATTGTTGCGCTCCTAACGCACCCTACCTACTCTACCTACTCATTTCCCTTGTTTCAAGGCTCTGCCTTAAAGCAATATTCAGGTAGAAGCTGGGAACGAGATAATGCTCTCATTGACCAACTCAAACAAGGAGCGATCGCCGATCTCGGAAGGGGCGTTAATGTTATGTAATGCACCTCAACTAACCTATTTTAGCTAATCCTTGTAGTAAAATGAAACAGGACACTCGACTTAACCCTTAACCTTACAAAAGTCATCATGAATATTCAACTAAAACCCAATCAAGAACAATTTATCCAAAAACAGTTAAAAAGTGGCAGATTTAATAATTCAGAACAAGTCATAGATACCCCTTTTTACTTGCTAGAAATCCTCGATCAAGATTACTTACAATGGGTAGAAGAAACTCGTCAAAAAATTGACGTTGCCATAGCCGAATTAGATAATGGAGAGGGATTAGATGGAGAAAAAGTCATAAGTAGTCATGCAAAATAAATTTCCTAGTGAAGACAGGCAAGAGGCAATAGGCAAGAGGCAAAAGCTTTATCGAAATGTGTAGTTAATTTTGCTTAGGTACTTAAATGATATACTCGAAAAATTTAAAAAAGCGCAACAAAAATAATTATCGAAAAGAAGATAAATAATTATGACAGAATATACTATTAGTTCGGGAAACATTTTTGAAGACTTAGGCTTTGCTAATGCAGAAGAAAAACTCGCTAGGTCGATTTTTTTTGAGATTTTCTAGGGTGCGGACTAGGCAGCTTTTGCCTTTTTGGGGAGCAGTTTAAGGAGGTTATAATACTAAATCCAGTTAATGAACTACCCCGCCGCAAGCGGACGGGGTATCAGAATCAAAATAGACTCAATTGTAGATTTTGGTGTAGCTGCAGGTATTCTTTATCTTGTTCTTTTACATATCTCGCTATCATACCTTCATCCCCATGCTTTCCTACC
>NZ_JASJFF010000777.1:0-2112 GCF_030065435.1 Microcystis sp. M53603_WE2 | reverse complement strand
TGGAGGGATCGGGGGTAAAATTCAGGTACTTTTTCCCTGAAAATTAGGTAACTGACTACCTCAAAATCGGTAAAACCCTACACCCCACACCCCACACCCCACACCCTGCCCCCACCAACAAACTTTTTCAGCAGACCCTAATTATTATTTTCCTAAACCGAGTTTTCTGGTTACTTTTTGCCAAAAGGTTGGGGTCGGTGGTTGATAGGGTTTGGGACTATCGGTAAAAACAGGACGTTGACTAGGTTCGTAGAGATAACGATAGTGTAAGAAAATATCTCGATAGGGAAAATCGAGATTTTCACCGCTACAAAGTCGCGTGAACAGAGAGGAAGATAAACCAATGTAGTGAAGGTATGTCAAACGTTTGTCGTGGTCATAAAGAATATTATCTAAAGCCTGAAAATGGGGAGAGGTGACACAGCAGCCGGTGCGTTCTTCTTTAGGCAATTGAAGAGCTAGATTATATATAGAAAAATTTGAGCGCATCATCATATAATTTAACAGAGGTTGATCTACTGCCATAGGATAAACTATTTCTGCTTCTCCTGCTCGCAATTGTTCTATGAGCCAATTACGGCGTTCCCCGTCAAATAAACCTTTTTTTGAGCCATAAAAACCCGAACAGAAAATTTCTTGGTTAAGACGTTCTTGGGGAAAGATTTCTAATAATTTTGGGGAAGTAACTTCATAAACGTGGGTGATATCTTTGTGCTGAAAATCGTAGACCACACAATCATAATTATCTAACTGTGCAAAAACCCGATCTAAGGGACTCATCAATAGGGTATCACCATCCATGTAGATAAAGCGATCGAACGGCCCATCAAAGGCACAATAACGACGATGGGTACCAAAACGATGATAACCTTTGCTACCAGCCTTTAACCAGCGTTCTTTAGCGGTAGGATGGGGTTCCCAAGCAGATTTAGCGAAATTATCCCAGAGATCGATCACTTCCCGATCATCAAATAACTCTACATTAGGACGTTGAGCAATTTCCGCCTTGATACGTTCGGTGTTGTCATCGTAGGGATAGACACAAACAGGAAGAGCTTTTCCTCCATTGACCTCGATGCTGTTGAGTAGGGCGACTAATTGATCGTAAATGCGATCGTTGGCTAAGGTACAGATACCGTCCATAAGTAATGCCAAGTAAAAAAATCAAAACTTATTATCTTTGCCGTTAGTTTAGCTTATTTTTGTCGATAAATTTCGGTAATTTGAGATTATGGTCATGACTTTAACTGCCGATCAGCCAATGCCCATTCAAAAGTGAAGTGCAACGCCTAAGATTGACAGAGGTAAGTCCCTAAAGATAGTCTCAAGTTTCTCACAACAGAAAGACTTCCCGATCGGCTATACCCAAAACCGATCGATTTAGCGTTTGCGTTTGAGTAATTTAGAAATGCGTCGATTGTACCGCAACCAACGCCAAATTTTAATAACTAATTCCTCCACCCATAAAATAATCGCATCTAATCCCTCTAAAATCCGTTCTAAGGGGTGTTTAACGTAGCCGACAGGGGTTGATTCGGTTTCTAACCATTCTTCGTTAATTGGTTGAATTATCTCCCTAGCGTAGCGGGGATCTAATTGGGTTGCGGGGGGGGATTCTCCAGGAGTAATTTCAGCGGCGGCCGGGGGGATTTTTTGTAAAGATTTATTTTGTTTTTCTTGACTAAAAGCTTTTTTTGTGCTATGAGGCTCGGCTGGTGTGCCTGGGGACTGGGGAAGGGGATAAGCGGGGTTAAGGCGCGGTTTTTCGGAGTCTTGGGGAGAAATAGCCAAGATATCGGCGGATTCTAGCCAAGGTTGCTCGCTGACGGCGGAAAATGTCAGGGATTGGCGAGAGGAAAAGAAGTGATCGATCGCCGCTTGGATGAGTTTGCCGATCGTGAAGGGATCCGCTTGGGTTTGTTTTTCTAGCCAATCCTGGAGACGTTGCTTGAAGGTGATCAGCAGAGAATTAGGAAGACTTAGGGGATATTTTGCCGATAAAGCGGGTGAATCAGCACTATATTCTAAATTATTCTTCTCTTTTGCCCAGAAATGCTCGATCGCCGCATAAATTAACCAATAAAGTCGCCAGAGATAGGAGGAATTTTTCTC
>NZ_JASJFF010001134.1:0-2941 GCF_030065435.1 Microcystis sp. M53603_WE2 | reverse complement strand
GGGTGTGGGGCGTGGGGTGTGGGGTGTGGGGTGTGGGGTGTGGGGTGTAGGGTGTGGGGTGTAGGGTGTAGGGTGTGGGGTGTGGGGTGTGGGGTGTGGGGTGTGGGGAAAAGGAAGAATAAATAAAAATAATCTCCTGAAGACTGAAGACTGATAATTTTCATTTTTGTAGTAGAATGGAGAGCCACTAATAACCGATTTCTGGAATAATGGCCGATATTAAAACCCTAATTAAACAGGTACACCAAGAGGCAAAAAAAGAGGATTTTCCCATCGATACCCTAATTTACCAAGAGGCCAAAAAAGACCCCTTTGAACCAGTTTTGTATGCTGGTAATCTGGCTAGTCAGTTATGCTTTTTTGGCCGGGATTTAGGACGAGATGAAGTGTATGCAGGACAACCTTTGATCGGGGCTGCCGGCAGAATGGTGAGAGAGGGATTTTTTCAAGCTTGGCAGGGGAGAAAATCCCACGATCGTCAAGAGCTATTATCGGTGTGCGATCGAATTTTCCTAACTAATACAGTTCCCTACAAACCCCCGGGTAATAAAGCTTATTCTGGGGAAGTGAAAGATCGTTTCCGTCCATTTATAGAAAAACTGCTCGTTTTTTATTGGCAAGGTGATCATATCATTCCTCTTGGCACGGAAGCTTTTAAATGGTTTGAACCCTACGGTAAACCCAAAGAAGTAGATAAATTCTATCTTGATAAAGAACGCTTTACCAAAAAACTCCTAGTTACCCTTACCGCTACCGATGAACAGGGATTAAAACAGCAAAAAAAAGTGACTTTATTGCCTCTACCCCATCCCTCTCCTCTCAATCAAAGATACTATGCCCTTTTTCCTGATTTATTACAAAAAAGATTAACTGAATTTGCCTTTTAACCGATGAGAATTTACGGCAATCGTCCCATAAAAACCCTAGCAGGACAATTAACCCGTCCGACGACAGCAAGGGTGCGAGAAGCTTTATTTAATATCTGGCAACAGAAATTATCCGGCTGTCGTTGGTTGGATCTTTGTGCGGGTAATGGTTCGATGGGTGCGGAAGCTTTATGTCGAGGTGCGAGTCTAGTAATCGGAATTGAACAATCAGGACGCGCTGGCGAAATTATCAAGGAAAATTGGCGCAATTTAGCAACTTCTCACCAGCAATTCCAAGTAATTCGGGGAGATGTACTGACAAAGTTAGCCACTTTAGCGGAGAAAAGTTTTGATTTAATTTATTTTGACCCTCCCTACGAAAGCGGGTTATATTTACCGGTATTAACTGCCATCTCTCAATCTAATTTATTAGATTCTCTGGGGGAAATTGCCGTGGAACACAATCCCAAATCTTGGCAAGCAATTAATCTAGAAGGTTTAACCATTTGTCGTCAAAAACGCTACGGCAATACTACGTTAACTTTTTATCAAAAAGCAGTTATCTCCTGACCACTGACTTGAAAGAGGGTGTAGGGTGTGGGGTGTGGGGTGTGGGGTGTGGGGTGTGGGGTGTGGGGGGAGAATAAATAAAAGCAATCTTCTAACTCCTGACGACCGGCTCCTGACTCCTGCCGAAAATGGTCAATTTTATTGGGCAGTCCAGAAAAAATTATTATTTCTCAACAAAATCACATAATTTGTCACTTTTCTTGACAATCATCCTGAGTAAAGCGAGAAACTTTCTGGCAACCGCAGTTAATCGCCCCCTGTTTAAGCTGTTTAAACAAAAATCAGAGCTTATTTCGATAAAATTCGCAGTAAATAGGCTATAGCCTCCTAAAACACTTAAATCCCTTCTCCTCGTCCTTTTTTTGACCTAAAACTACACCGAAGTTTCCTGACACAGCAGCTTAACCATCTCCCCTTAACCCTTGCTGCTCCCCAGAATATCACCTATTTTTTGTATAAATTTATACCCGACTATTTTTGTCGGGTATATTTGACACCAAGATTTTGCCGGTGATAGGATGTGTGTAGATTCAGTTGACGGCAAGACAGGAAAATCATGACCCTAGCGACAAACATCGAAACCTCAAAATTCATCCCCACCTTTACCCGCTTGGTTTCTAAGGAAGGAGGGACCTCCTACCCCCTGAAAGCGCTGAATATCTGCGAAGAAACCTTTGCCCCCCTAGAAGTGGACTACGATTACGACCTCATCCGTCGCACCGTTACCAGAGAAAGCATTCAAGCAGGTCCCAATTCCATCTGGCGCTATCGTTCCTTTTTGCCGGTGGAAAGTGAAAATCCTATCGATGTGGGTACGGGTATGACTCCCCTAGTTAAATCCCACCGTTTAGCCCGGCGCTTGGGTCTAAAAAATCTCTACATTAAAAATGATGCCGTCAATATGCCCACTCTCAGCTTCAAAGATAGAGTGGTATCCGTCGCCCTTACCAGGGCCAAAGAATTAGGTTTTACTACCGTTTCCTGTGCTAGTACGGGAAATCTGGCCAATTCCACCGCCGCTATTGCCGCTCACGCTGGTTTAGACTGTTGTGTTTTCATTCCCTCCGATTTAGAAGCGGGTAAAATTCTCGGCACCCTAATCTATAATCCCACGGTCATGGCGGTTAAAGGCAATTACGATCAGGTTAACCGTCTCTGTTCCGAAGTGGGCAATACCTACGGTTGGGGTTTTGTCAACATCAATCTGCGTCCCTACTATTCCGAAGGTTCCAAAACTTTAGGCTTTGAAGTGGCTGAACAATTAGGCTGGAAACTACCCGACCATATTGTCGCACCTTTAGCCAGTGGTTCCCTCTTTACCAAGATTTATAAAGGCTTCCAAGAATTCATTAAAGTCGGTTTGGTGGCAGATAAAGCAGTGCGTTTTAGTGGCGCTCAAGCGGAAGGTTGTTCCCCCATTGCCCAAGCTTTCAAGGAAGGACGGGATTTTGTCGCCCCAGTTAAACCCAATACTATCGCCAAATCGATCGCTATTGGTAATCCCG
>NZ_JASJFF010000358.1:0-2273 GCF_030065435.1 Microcystis sp. M53603_WE2 | reverse complement strand
TGGGAGTGATCGGGGGGAAAATTCCGGGACTTTTTCCCTGAAAATTAGGTAATTGACCCCCTCAAAATCGGTAAAACCCTACACCCTACACCCTACACCCCACACCCTGCCCCCACCAAGAAACTTTTTGCCGCAGACCCTACTTAATAGTGACGTGGAGTATAAACCCATTGCTTGCTTTTACCCTGCTCAATCAGGCGAGTTTTACTCGATCCAATCAAAATTATGGTTCGCATATCCGCATCTTTAATAGTCATATCCTCTAGGAATTTCACCGTCACTGTTTCCCCTTTTCGCCCTAAATTACGCGCTAGTACCACAGGAGTTTGCGGCGAGCGCCATTGTAATAAAATCTCTTTTGCCTTCTCCAATTGCCAAGTGCGCTCTTGAGACACAGGATTATAAAATGCGATCGCTAAATCGGCTCGGGCCGCTAACTCAATGCGCTGAGAAATCACCTGCCAAGATTTGAGAATATCCGATAGGGAAATCGCACAAAAATCATGTCCTAAAAGTGCGCCAACCCTGGCGGCCGCCGCTTGCATCGCCGAAATCCCCGGACAGACCTGAATGGCGATCGCATCCCATGCTGGTTTTGCTTTTTTTTCTAATACCTCAAACACGGCCGCGGCCATGGCATAAATTCCGGGATCTCCGGAAGAAACTAAGACAACCGATCGCCCCTTAGCCGCTAAATCTAGGGCCATTTCCGCGCGATCGAGTTCCACCCGATTATCCGATTCATGGCGGACAATTTCTGGTTTTCGCAGGGATTCTACCAAATCCAAATAGGTTTTATAACCCACCCAATCCGTGGCTTTTTCCAATACTTCTCGAACTTCCGGCGACATCCAATTTAGCGCACCAGGTCCAGTTCCGACTATGGCTAATTTACCTTGACTTTCCTGGGCAAAATCCCCTGGGGACAAACTGGATTTTTCCTTAATTTGCTGGCTTTCCTCATACAGATAAACTAAACAGTCAGTGCTAGGTTTTGCCAAGTTTAAGTTATTTTTATCGATAATCTCAATGCTCAGTTTTGCTGCTGATGAAATCGGTAAATTACTATTTTTTAACCAGTCCGCTTCACCGATTAATTTTACTTTTTCACCCGCCAATAAATCGGACAGAAACTTCTTAGCATCATCGGGATTAACTAACTGATAACCCGGTGGTGGCGATAATAAAGTAGTTTTAAATCTAATATCACCAGTGGTGGTAATTGCGGGAGAAATTTGCCAAACCGAGGCAATTTGACGAGCGAGATCATTAACCCCTTGTAAACCCCCCAACAAAGGCACTACGGCACTGCCATCTTCTGCGATTGCTAATACAGGTGGTTCTTGCCATTTATTAGTTAATAAAGGTGCTAAAGTGCGAATCAAAATACCCGCCGCACAAATGCCAATAATTGGCGTTCCCGTCTGGAAAAATTCTCGCACCGTTTCGCCAAAATTAGTATAGGTAAAATCAGCCGACTGGGTACGCTTTATTAACCCATAAACCACTGCTTCCGGTAGGGCCATTTGCACTTGACGAGCAACGGGGATACTGGTTTCTCCTAAAATCAGAATAGCTGGAGGTTTCATTTGGCTTCCCCCGACTGCGCTGCAGTTAACTTTTGGATAAATTCTTGATGTTCTACCGAGTTAATTCCAGCCTTTAAGATGTCCAACACCCGTGACATATTGCCGTTGAGCATGGCTGAAATATCTAACCACAAACCCGGAAATACTAGAGAGCAAATCACCCCTTCTTGGTTGGGTAACAAAGAAATATAATCGCCATTTTCTAAACTAAACCAATCAATCTTTTGATCAAATACCTGCCAAATAAGGTATTCTTGAATGCCACTGCGACGATAAGCACGTTTTTTATCCCCTAAATCTATGGCGGCACTACTAGCGGCAATTTCTACCACTAATTCCGGCGCTCCTTCTAGGTATCCCTCTACAGTTAGGGTTGATTTTCCCCCGCTTTCTTGACTAATTAATAACACCCCATCCGGCTGTAGTTCGTTGTCGATATCCAAGCGGACTGTTGGCTCAATACCCATTTGTACTTGGGGGGTAGCAGCTTGATAAACTCCCACCCAAGTGATTAAACGTCCGTGGGGTTCAGCATGAAATTTAAACCGTAATGGGGATGCCATATACACAACTCCTTCGATCAGTTCGGCTTTTTTTAATCCGGTCATAGCTTGATAACGGCGCTCGAATTCGGGACGAATTAAGCGATCCCCATTTTCTAACGGGGGTAAATGTTGAGTGGTT
>NZ_JASJFF010000650.1:0-3287 GCF_030065435.1 Microcystis sp. M53603_WE2 | reverse complement strand
TTCCTCCGATGGGGGGAAAACTTGGCAGAATCTCCCCTTACCTGCTAATGTGGGGGCAGTGGATACAATTGCTTTTTCTCCTAATTTAGACAGGGATAAAACCTTTTTTGTCGGCACAAAAGAAGCAGGTATTTTTAAAACCGTTGATGATGGTAAAAGCTTCCAAGCTGTTAACGAAGGAATTAAGGATAAAATCATCGAAGACATCGTTATTTCTCCCCAGTATGCCCAAAATTCAACCCTTTATGCCATCACTTGGTATGAGGGAATGTATGTTTCGCAAGATGGGGGCAAAAGTTGGACAAAAATGAGCGAGGGTTTAACCAAAGATAAACAGGCTGATGATTATAAAGTTCCCCATTTTATGGATTTAAAAATAGTTCAAGATACGATGTTTTTAGGGGGATTTAATGGCTTATTTAAAACCACAGATAGCGGCAAACAATGGCAGGAAATAGAAACTTTAGCCCGGGGAACAGTTATCGCCATGGCGGTTTCTCCTAATTATGCCGAGGATGCCACTGTCGTCATGGCTAATTATGTAGGCAATATCTTCATCAGTCGGGATAAAGGGGAAACTTGGACACCAATTAATCGCGGTTTAGAGGTTTATCGACTTGGTAAAGATCCCGAAGAATCAGGACAAGATCCCCGGCGTTTCTTTGACATTGCCTTTTCTCCTAACTATGGAGAAGATAGAACTATTTTTGCGGGGTTTTTACGCAATAAATTTGCCAAATCCGATAACAGTGGTGATTTCTGGAAAATTATCGAAATTGATGAAGGAGTCCGCGGTCCGAGGATAGTTCCTTCCCCAGATTTTGCCAAGGATAAAACTCTTTTTCTCACCAATCAGCAGGGGAGAATATTTCGTTCTACCGATGGAGGAAATACGGTTAAAAATATCAGTGAAGTGGGCAGAATTTTTGGTAATTATGCTCCTGCCATGGTAGCTTCCCCTGATTTTGCTAAGGATAAAACTTTGTTTGTCACGGGAAAAGAGGGCATTTATCAAAGTGTTGATGGTGGACTAACTTGGAAAAATGTCAGCCAAGGAACCCCCCTATCAAAAACCTCTAATGTGCAGTTGGCAATGTCTCCCAATTATCCCAGTGATGGAACTATTTTTGCTGGGACAATTTCCGGTTTGTTTGTCACCAAAGATGGGGCTAAAAGTTGGACAAAATTAGAGAAACCAGGGTTTAATCCGCAGGCATCAGTAGAAACCATTGCTATCTCTCCTGATTATGCTAATGATCGCACGGTAATAGTTAGTTTACAGGGAAATGGCTTGTTTAAATCTACCGATGGAGGAGAAACTTTTAAATCAATTGGTGATCCTAAAATACCCCTAGTGAAAATTCATAGTATCCCTTCCTCTGGTATCTCCGTCCAGTTTTCTCCTAATTACGCTCAAGATAAAACTTTATTCGGTTTTGGTGGCGCTAAAACTACAGTTTTTCGTTCCACCGATGGGGGAGAAACTTGGACAAGTGTAACTATTCCTCCTCATGCGGAAGAAAATACAACCCGCTATAAAATCGGTGAGTTTTTCTCTGGTCCCCTTGGCACAATCTTGCGCGTGGTTATCCCGATTCTCCTAGCAATCGCCGCTTATTTTCTGGTGGGTTTCTTGAAACTGGAGAAAGTTATTAATCTTCCTAAATCCTTCTTCCGCATGGCAGGGGCATTTATGGTTTTTCTCTTTGTTTTCTTCGCTATCATTAGCCAAGTTTAGCGGAAATTTTCACCGGCGGGGCTTGACAAATCCCGCCGCTTGCCTTATAATTATATATATAATGGGAATCCGTGCCTGCCTGCGACCTCTGATTTTTACGGCAGTCAACCCCTCAGAGAATTAACCATCGGCAACGTAGGGATTGACCATCTTAGCGGGGTCAACAATGCGATCAAAATCCGCTTCCTTGATGTATCCCAGTTGCAAGGCTGCCACTTTCAGGGTTAAATCCTTTTCTAGGGCATAATGAGCGACGTAGGCAGCCTTTTGGTAGCCAATCACGGGACTTAAGGCAGTCACCAGCATCAAGGATTGATTTAAAAAAGTCTCAATTTGTTTTTGATTAGCAGTCATCCCCTTCACCAAAAACTGACAGAAATTAGCGCAACCATCAGTGAGCAAACGGATAGACTGCATGAGATTATGAATCAACAGCGGTTTATAGACATTCATTTCCAGATGTCCTCCGGCGCCTCCCATCGTCACCGCTAAATCATTAGCCATCACCTGCACTGCTATCATCGATAAAGCTTCGCATTGGGTGGGATTAACTTTCCCCGGCATAATTGAAGAACCCGGTTCATTTTCCGGCAGCTGTAATTCTCCGATTCCACAACGGGGACCACAGCTAAGTAAACGGATATCATTAGCAATTTTATAGAGGGAACTAGCGATAGTTTTCAGTCCCCCGCTCAAGAAAACTAGAGCATCGTGGGAACCTTGCACGGTAAACTTATTAGGAGCGGTAATAAAGGGTAATTTGGTCAGATTAGCGATTTCGGCCGCCACATCTCGATCAAAATCTGGAGGAGCATTAATTCCCGTACCGACGGCAGTTCCTCCCAAGGATAAACGATAGACTTTTTCTAGACATTTTTCTAGCCAATCGCTGCCATCATCCAATAAACCCACATAACCGGAGAATTCTTGTCCGAGGGTTAAAGGGGTGGCATCCTGTAGGTGAGTGCGACCAATTTTAACTATATTTGCCCATAATTGCGCCTTTTCATCGAGACTATTCCGTAATAGTTGCAGACTGGGAATTAATTTTTCCTTGACTGCCAAGGCAACGGCAATATACATGGCCGAGGGAAAGGAATCATTAGTCGATTGGGACATATTAACATGATCGTTGGGATCCACGGGAGTCTTGCTACCCAAAGGATTCCCCGTCAGTTGACTGCAACGATTGGAGATGACTTCGTTGATGTTCATGTTAAACTGGGTGCCACTTCCCGTCATCCAAACGTAGAGGGGAAAGTTATCTGCGTGTTGTCCGGCTAAAATTTCATCGCAGACTTGACAGATTAGGTTTTTTCTCTCCTGACTGAGACGATTTTTTTGCTGATTGACAATTGCACAGGCTTTTTTGAGAATGGCATAGGACGCGATCATCTCCCGGGGCATGAGATTATCACCGATACTAAAGTATTGTAGGGATCTTTGGGTCTGCGCTCCCCAAAGTTTATCGGCAGGTACGGGAATTTCTCCCATGCTGTCTTTCTCGATGCGAAATTCTGTCATCTTTAAGTTACTTCTGCATCTGGCC
>NZ_JASJFF010000863.1:0-2731 GCF_030065435.1 Microcystis sp. M53603_WE2 | reverse complement strand
GAGTATTATCGGGAGCATAAGGTCGATATCCGGGTGGCCCGGATTTTCAACACCTACGGCCCGCGAATGCTGGAAAACGATGGTCGAGTGGTGAGTAATTTCGTCGTGCAAGCTTTGCGCGGTGAACCCTTAACGGTTTATGGTCAAGGTTCCCAAACCCGCAGTTTTTGCTATGTTTCTGACCTGGTGGAAGGGTTAATGCGTTTGATGAATGGGGACTTTATCGGGCCGGTTAATCTCGGCAATCCCGACGAATACACAATTCTGGAATTAGCGCAATTCATCCAAGGCATGATTAATCCCGAGGCCGAATTGGTCTATAAACCACTGCCGGAAGATGATCCCAAGCAACGACAACCGGATATCACTCGTGCTAAAACCTATCTAGATTGGAGTCCAACTATTCCTCTAAGCCAGGGTTTAAAAATGACGATCGAGGATTTCCGTTCTCGTCTCAGCTAATCCCTAATCAATGAACTTAACTTAATTGTCACTCACTGGAGTAATTATCATGCGTGTTTGTGTTATCGGAACGGGTTATGTGGGTTTAGTCACTGGGGTTTGTCTAGCACATATCGGCCATCATGTCATCTGTATTGACAACAATGAAGAAAAAGTCAAATTGATGAAATCGGGACAATCCCCCATCTATGAACCGGGGTTATCAGAATTAATGCAGTCTTCGGCAGCCTCCGGCAATCTGGAATTCTCCACGGATCTAGAAGCGGGAGTTAAACACGGTGAAATCCTCTTTATCGCTGTTGGTACACCAGCACTACCCACGGGAGAAAGTGACACTCGTTATGTGGAAGCGGTGGCCCGGGGTATTGGGGCCCATCTCAACGGTGGTTATAAAGTAATCGTCAATAAATCGACCGTTCCCATCGGTTCTGGGGATTGGGTACGGATGATCGTCCTCGATGGAGTGGCCGAGAGACAAAAAAATCTCGTGGCCGCTGGTGGCGGTATTAGTACACTAGAACGCATTGAAGCGGAATTCGATGTGGTCAGTAATCCCGAATTTTTACGGGAAGGTTCAGCGGTTTATGATACTTTTAACCCCGATCGCATTGTTTTAGGCAGTAATAACCCGAAAGCCATCGAAATGATGAAGGAATTGTACGCGCCTTTGGTTGAACGCCAATTCGCCGACGATACCTCCTTGCCTCCCGTTCCCGTGGTGGTTACGGATCTCAGTTCGGCGGAAATGATTAAATACGCCGCTAATGCCTTCCTAGCTACCAAAATTAGCTTTATTAACGAAGTAGCTAACATCTGCGATCGCGTGGGGGCCGATGTCACCCAAGTGGCTAAAGGTATCGGTTTAGATTCCCGTATCGGCAGCAAGTTCCTCTCGGCCGGGATCGGTTGGGGGGGTTCCTGTTTCCCCAAAGATGTGTCGGCTTTGGTACATACCGCGGAAGACTACGGTTACGAAACGGAATTACTTAACGCCGCTATCAATGTTAACAAACGTCAACGGACAATTGCGATCGAAAAACTGCAACAGGAATTAAAAATCCTCAAGGGTAAAACCGTCGGTTTGTTGGGATTAACTTTTAAACCCGATACCGATGATATGCGCGATGCCCCAGCTTTAACCATGATCGAACAGTTAAATCGTTTAGGTGCTAAGGTAAAAGCTTATGATCCGATCGTTTCCCAAAGTGGTTTAAGTCACGGTTTAAGCGGTGTGATTATCGAATCGGATCCAGAAAGATTGGCCGATGGTTGTGACGCTTTGGTGGTGGTGACGGAATGGCAAGAATTCCTCCGTCTTGACTACGGCAAAATGGCTAAAACCATGCGCGAACCCGTGTTGATTGATGGTCGCAATTTCCTCGATCCTGCTGTGGTGACAGCAGCCGGTTTCCGTTACCTCGGGATTGGACGTTAATCCCAGAAATCCGCCTTTTCAGCAGGACTAACGCGGGTGGGGAAGGAGCAAAAAGCACCAACCCTTACCCCTGCTCCTAGGGGCGAAAATTGCCCGATTATGCCAGATGAAAAACGAAAACTTCCTAGCTGACCATAAGGATAGTTGCAATGGTTACATGATGTGAACGGGGGCCACTAGAATCCGGGGGCGATGGGTAGAATTAAATTGAGAAACTAGAAATCAGTTTTAGCAATACCTATGGTTAGCTCTGTTCAATACCGCTACACTAACGAACAAGTTAGGGACTGGTTACGGGGATTACTGACAATTGCTTGGTGTGATGGGGATTATAGCACCAGCGAACAGGAATCGATCGCCCGTTTCGCTCACGAATTAGAATTAGATGACGACCACGTTCTCTATCAATCGATTAGTCCCGAAGAATTGGCCGCAAGTTTCGGTCATGACCCCAAAATATCAGAAAACTTCCTCCGCACGGCGGTCATGGTAGCGATCGCCGACGGCATTTATTCCCCCGCAGAAGCGCAATTACTGCGTAGTTATCGGGATGCTTTCGGGTTAGAAATCGAGGCCCTGTCAGCTTTAGAACATACTATCTGTGAAATTCCCGAAATTACCACAGAAGCGAATAAATCCGAGTTTATCAGTGCCGAACATCCCCACCCAGATCTGCTTCATCCCCTCAAAGATTGGTTAGATGGGGTAGAAATGCACGATCCGCGCTTGGCCCGGTTTATCTGCAAAATGGTTCCGCCTCAATGTCCTTTTGAACGCGATATCGTGCTGTTTGGTCATAAATTAGTCCATATTCCGCCCCTGTGCAAGTTAAAT
>NZ_JASJFF010000187.1:0-4785 GCF_030065435.1 Microcystis sp. M53603_WE2 | reverse complement strand
TGCTGAATAAATCTAAAAACCTTGTTGGATAAGGCTTTTAGACTTTTTTTCCTCAAAAAGTGCCGACCATTGGAGGGATCGGGGGTAAAATTCCTGGACTTTTTCCCTGAAAATTAGGTAACTGACTACCTCAAAATCGGTAAAACCCCACACCCCACACCCCACACCTCACACCCTGCCCCCACGAAAAACTTTTTGCCGCAAACCCTAGCTAAATCGGACAGCAAGCTAACTCAGCAATTTAAGCGAAAATGCTGCCATTCTCTAGGATGCCATTCCGGGTTAATCTGGGTTTCGGACGCAATTTTTCGATGACTAAATTTTAAGAGGCAGTATGGAACGCACTTTCTTAATGATTAAACCCGACGGTGTGCAGCGCAATCTGGTGGGGGAAATTATTCAACGCTTTGAAACTAAAGGTTTTACGCTGGTTGGGTTGAAAATGATGCAGGTTTCTAGCGAATTAGCGGAAAAACACTACGCTGTTCATAAGGAAAGACCCTTTTTCCGTTCTTTAGTCGATTTTATTACCTCCTCCCCCGTGGTGGCCATGGTTTGGGAAGGAGAAGGAGTAATTGCCTCCGCTAGAAAAATTATTGGCGCCACTAATCCCCTCAATGCTGAACCTGGTACGATTCGCGGTGATTTTGGCATTAGTGTCGGACGCAATCTTATCCATGGGTCCGATGGTCCAGATACCGCCAAAGATGAAGTTAGTCTCTGGTTTAGCGATGCGGAATTAGCTAATTGGACTCCCGCAATCACTCCCTGGGTGGTAGAATAAACCCCTTTGAGGCAGTCAGGAGCCGGTCGTCAGGAGACAGGAGACAGGAGATGGCTTTTATTTATTCTCTCCTCTCCCCTTTCCCCACACTCAACCCCTAATCTTGCGACTTATGACCGTAGAATCCAGCTTACAACAGTTAAAAAGAGCTTCATCGGGACGATTACCCAGCAGTTACGGGGTCTATTTTAAGAATACCCTTGTGGCTCTCTGTCATGCTCTTGAAGATCATATCTTGCAAACTAGCAGCCCAGACAGTACAAATAAACCACTGGTTTTAGTCACCTTTCAACAGGGAAAATGGTATTTACAGGAAGCTGAGCGCTATTTAGATATCGCTCGCTCTTCTCGTCATATTGCGATCGCTGCCGTGGCCGATAGTGGTTTTTCTGAGCATAAAACCGGCAGTTTAGAGAATGTTTCGCTAGTTAACTTAGATAATAGCGATAGTTTGGTGAATGAGTGGAATTTAATCATTCTTTCCCCCGATTACGCCTCCATGGTACTCTGTCATGAGTTATCCCCAGAAGAATACCGGTCCGATAGTCAACCCCAAATAGACACGGAGCGAAAATTCTACGGTTTATGGACATTCGATCGCGATTTAGTCGAAAAAGCCGCTAGGATCTTAATTGAGCGTCTGCATCCCTATAATCCCAGTCTAGCGGCCGATTTAAGCAGACAACAGCAGGAAATTAGTCAAAATATTAATCCCATTCCCACGGATTTAACCGGAGTAGTCTCTCGCATTGTCACCTATCTGCAAACCAGTCAACAGCAGTTAGTCACCGTCAGCAGACAAGCACGAGAATTAAGCGACTTAGAAGGACAAGCATCCCGTTTAAATAAAAATTTAGCCGCTAATAAACTGCAAGCTTTTCTAAGAATGGCTCAAAAGGTCGATGAAAGAGATATTGATAATCCCCTTGCTTCCCTACAGGTGGCCGCTTTAGCGGAAATGTTGGGACAATTGCTCGATTTACCCACCCTGAGATTACGACGCTTACGATTAGCCGGTTTATTATACCGCATCGGTCTAGCGGAGGCTCCGATCGAAGTTTTTAGACAGCGTGCCAGTCAGTTAGAGGGAGCAAATGCGTTATTTTGGCGGGATAGATCGGTGTTAGGCGCACAATTACTCGCCACTATGCCCGAATTAGCCCCAATTCAACAGATTATTTACCATGAGTTTGAATACTGGGATGGTAGCGGTGTTCCCAACGGCTTAAAAGGGGAAGAAATCAGCCTAGAGTCGAGAATTTTAGGATTATCAGCCTATTTTCAGGAATTAACTCAACCGCGAGGCGACCGACTAGCTCTAGATTTAGGAGAGGCCCTAGAGCGCTGTCAAAATTATAGCGGGATTCGTTTTGATCCCGCTTTGGTAGAAAAATTAAGTTCGGTAATTCGTCTGTGCGAAATGGGATGGATGCAATTACCCGATCGCCCTAGTCAAGTCCCCGCCGTCTGGTTAGAATCAGTTTAGATTAGGGTCTGCGGCAAAAAGTTTTTCCTGGGGGTAGGGTGTGGGGTGTGGGGTGTGGGGTGTAGGGTTTTACCCATTTTCAGGGGGTCAATTACCTAATTAATTTTCAGGGAAAAAGTGCCTAAATTTCCCCCCCGATCACCCCAAGGTCTGGCACTTTTTGATGGGAAAAAAGTCTAAAATTTTTACCCAACAAGGTTTTTAGATTTATTCAGCAGACCCTAGATTAGACTCCGATTAAACTCTGCATGGCACGTCTCATATTAGCCGGTTTAAAAGCTGCCATGGCTGCGGTCGGTTCATAGCCGCAATGTACCATACAATCGGCACATTGCGGATTGCCACTGGCCCGACCATAGTTATCCCAATTGGTTTCTGCTAAAAGTTCCCGAAAGCTTTTGTAATGACCTTCGTTGAGCAGATAACAGGGTTTTTGCCATCCTAAAAGACTATAACTAGGACTACCCCAAGGAGTGCATTCATAGTCCTGTTCACCGATGAGAAAATCGAGAAAGAGAGGATTATGGTTAAAATTCCACTTTTTCTGACCTGATTTCCAGGGTGAGAGAATTTCTCGGAATAAAGCTCTGGTTTGCTCCCGTTTTAAGAAACTATCTTGATCCGGGGCCCACTCATAACTATAACCGGGGGAAATCATCATACCATCGATACCCAAAGTAGCGAGAAAATCGAAAAATTCCTGCATTTCTTGCGGTTCTGTGCCTTCAAAAACCGTGGTATTAGTAGTAACCCGAAAACCTCTCGCTTTCGCCGCTTTAATCCCTTGTACTGCCTTATCGAATACTCCCTCTCGATCCACACAGCGATCGTGATGTGCTTTTAAACCGTCCAGATGGACACTAAAGGTAAGATAGGGTGAAGGAGTAAATTTATCCAGGCTTTTTTCCAACAACAGAGCATTGGTGCAGAGATAGACAAATTTTTTTCTGTCCACTAACCCCTTGACAATTTCATCGATTTGTGGGTGTAAAAGCGGCTCGCCCCCGGGGATGGAAACCACGGGAACCCCGCATTCTTCCACCGCTGCGAAACATTCTGCTGGGGTAAGATGATTGCGGAGGATTTCCGGGGGATGTTGAATCTTACCGCAGCCAGTACAGGCTAAATTACAGCGAAATAGGGGTTCTAGCATTAAAACTAAGGGAAAACGCTTTTTTCCTGCTAGACGCTGTTTCAAGATATAGGAAGCAACCACTAAAGCTTGTTGCAGTTGGACAGCCATTTGCTCACACCAAAAGGATTCTAAGTAATTATAGACTGTTAAGTAGTTGGACAAAAGTCAAGTTAACTGTGGGGTAAGGAGTCAGTAGCCGGTCGTCAGGAGTCAGGAGTCGGTCATCAGGAAGAATTGCGGCAATTTACATTTCTTAAGATAGACAACAGAATTTATGTCCGACTACTTAACAGGGCATCAAGGCATAGGAGCCTAGAAAATGGCAAAATAAATAAAAGCTGAGGGCTTTTTTCCTGTTTACTTGATTATCACCTTGATCTAGCTTATGGCTCCAAGACTACTGACTTGAAAGTGGGAAGTGGGAAGTGGGAAGTGGGAAGTGGGAAGTGGGGAGTGGGAAGTGGGGAGAATAAATAAAAAAGTCTCCTGACTCCTGACTCCTATCTCCTGACTCCTGACTCCTATCTCCTGACTACTGACTCCTAACCTTAACGACAATTTTTGATTTTTACCAGAGGTCTATTATGAGTTCTTTAGGCGATCGCTTTAAGAAATTTGCGGGTAAAACTCGCTATGTGGTCTGTCGCTTATTTTTGCATCTCTACGGCCAAGAAATCGCACCGCTGATCGGTATTCTTAATCGTACCGGCCGGGAAGCGATCGATTCCGAAGGGGATTTAGAGGTCATGGGAGAGGGTTTAGTAGAAATTTGTCAAAATCTGCTGCCGATGAACCTCTATTGGTTTTCTGTGGCTAATGAGGGCGATATTTTTTGGAGTGAGGGGGAAGCGGGAGACTACGTTAACGAACTGTTTACCGATTCCGCGGCCAGATACCTAAGTGAATCGGTGTCTTCACAAGTGGGGGAAAACGAACCCTTAACTTTACCCGTCACCGATAACTTAGTTGTTATGATCACAATAGCATTCGAGGGTGAGAGTGCTGGTTTAGAAACTAGCCTAGCCGATCGAGAGGCCCTGGAAGATGGTTTAAAATCAATAATTAACCTCCACTACCAAGGTCGGCTGCGTGCGATTCAGGTACATTTTTCTCCTGCTCAATTGGGAGATGAATTGACCAATGAGCAACTATTACTCAATTTCCCCGAATTACTGCCTTTATAGTCTTAATTTTGCCCTTATGCTGCGCCAAGTAACGACAATCCTTTTAATTCTTACCCTTTGTTGCACAACGGTGGCCTGTGGTTCCTCATCAAATCAAACTCAGTCACCGTCAGCTAATAACAGTAGTGTAAGACAAGAATCCAATCAGGTTAGTAGCGGTCGCTACGAGGTGCAACAAGCTACCTACGATGACGGA
>NZ_JASJFF010000501.1:0-7336 GCF_030065435.1 Microcystis sp. M53603_WE2 | reverse complement strand
TTACTTTTGCCCCTAGGCGATCGAGTTGGGTGGCCATCACCGTCAGGCGATCGCTTTCCTTCACCCGTAATTCCTCGGCATCCTTGATAATTGTCGTTCCTTGGGCAAAAACCGCCGCTACTGCCAAAATCGGAATTTCATCGATCAGACGGGGTATAATCTCACCAGCGATCATGGTTGCCTGTAGTTGACTGGATTTCACCCGCAGATCCGCCACCGGTTCCCCCGTCACCACCCGTTGATTTTCGAGGGTGATATCTGCCCCCATTGCCTGTAAAACCTGTAAAACTCCGGTTCTAGTCGGGTTTATTCCCACATTTTCGATTAATAACTCGGAATTAGGCACGATTGCTCCCGCTACCAACCAAAAAGCCGCCGAACTGATATCCCCCGGTACAATCACCGTTTGTCCAGTTAAAGTGGGATAACCCGTCACCGTGACGCTATTAGTCTCCCCATCCACCTCAATATTTGCCCCAAAAGCGCGCAGCATCCGTTCACTGTGATCGCGAGATAAAGCGGGTTCCGTGATTGTGGTTTTCCCCTCCGTTAACAGTCCTGCGAGGAGAAGACAGGATTTCACCTGTGCAGAAGCGACGGGAGAATAGTAGTGGATCGGTTGCAGAGATTCCCCAGAAACGGCTAAAGGAGCCAAAGAATTAGCTTTTCTGCCCCAAATTTGTGCCCCCATTTCTTTGAGGGGTTTCACCACCCTGGACATGGGACGCGATCGCAGGGAAGCATCACCGGTAACGACAAAAAAACGGTCCTGATGACCAGCCAATAATCCTAACATTAAGCGGATCGTCGTGCCGGAATTGCCCGCGTCGAGGATTTCTAAGGGTTCCTCGAGATTGCCTAAACCCCTACCTTTGACGATCACTTTCTCGCTGTTGAGTTGGGAAATTTCCACACCCATGGCACGAAAACAACTAGCGGTACTGCGGGGATCTTCGCCCAATAATAACCCATGAATAACAGTTTCTCCTTCGGCGATCGCTCCTAACATCAGGGAACGATGGGATATAGATTTATCGCCTGGGATGGTGATTTTTCCCCGTAATCCCGTGATTTTGGCTGGATCGATGACTAAATCTTGATGGGATTGAAGGGGGTTAAGGGTGACAATAGACATGATCTTTAGGCAGATGAAGACAAGCTCGATCTATTTTCCCCCTTTACCTCGTCCTTTCCTTGTCAAGTTATGTAAAGAATATTAAGCTAGAAGCATTCGGTCATCAGTTTTTTGTCATGCCCACTACTGCCCAAGAAGTTTATAATCAAGTGGTTTGCCACTTATCATCTGGGGAACGTTTGCGATTGGCCACAATCATTCTCAATGAACTTGTCGGACAACAACAACCATCGCTAGATCAAAGTGATACCTGGACTGAGGAGGATCAGATCGATCTTGTCAATTTTTCCCTAAACTATGCGGCCAAAACTTTCTCTGATGTGGAGGGGGGTTAATTGGTGACGTTTTCCACTGGAGATGTGGTGACAGTTGATTTTCCCGGTGTGACAGGAATTAAGCGCCGTCCTGCTGTGGTTTTGTCATCAGAGACTTACCACTCTCTTCGACCTGATGTAATAGTTGGACTGATCACAACTCAGTCAAAAGTTCTAGGAATTACTGATTATGCGCTTCAGGATTGGATCTCGGCCGGGTTACGGGTCGCTTCGATATTTCGTTGTTTTATCGTAACTTTGCCACCATCTGCAAATTTAGCTGTGATTGGACATTTATCAGAGCGTGACTGGCAGGGAATCAAGGCTCGTGTTAGAATTTCCCTCGCAAGTTTAGATGAAACAAAACCATAGAGGCAAGTCGCCTCATCTAACCCACCCGACAACTTAAATTTATGTCTCGTCGTCAACTGTTGAGTTTTTTAAGCGTAGTAATTCTGGCATTTTTTGCCCTTATTCCCGATGCTAACGCTTTAGGTGGTTCCCAACCCCCTTTAAATCAACCGGCACCCGATTTTAGCCTACCGACTAACAAGGGAGAAGGAAATATTTCCCTATCGGACTATCGGGGTAAATGGGTAGTTTTGTATTTTTATCCCAAGGATTTTACCCCAGGCTGTACCCTAGAAGCGCGGCGTTTTCAACAGGATTTGCCGAAATATATGGCTAAAAATACGCAAGTTTTAGGGGTAAGTGCCGATGATGTCGATTCTCATGCGGAATTTTGTGACTCGGAGGGGTTAAAATTTCCCTTACTGGCAGATACTACCGGAGATGTTAGTAAAGCCTATGGTTCTTGGATGGGTTATGTTTCCCTGCGCCATACCTATCTTATCGATCCGCAGGGGATTTTAAAAGAGATTTATTTAGGGGTAAATCCTGCCATTCACAGTGCCGAAGTTTTAGCACGTTTAGAGGAATTACAGGCGAGTTCTTGATTTTGACAAGCAAGAATGCCGATGGAGGGGTTTTTACTCCAAAGGCATCTCTAATTTAGCAGTCAAAGTTATTGGTCAAGCAGTTAAGATTGGGTAATATAATCATCATTAACCAATCGGACTTAATGTCTTACTGATTATCAGCTTTGAAAGACTTCTTTTAGAGTCTCTCGACAAATATCACCGTTTTTTTGGCAAGCTAGGCTGATTTTTTCTTTGATTATTGCCTGACGATTAAGTAGTTCGGGTAAACTATCTAGTTCATTAGTTCCCTGGGCAATATCTAAGATAATTTCTTGCAGTCCTGCATCAGAAAAGATACCATTAATTTTTCCTTCTTTAGCTCGATTAACAATGGCAATCGGCAAAGAACCACAAAACATTGCAAACATCAAAACGTGCAAACGATTGCTAAACACCATCGATGCTCCAGAATACAAATCATACATAGAGCGACTGTCTATATATCGTTCTATAAACATCACATCGTATTCATTTTGATAACGTTCAAACAGATATTTGGAAAATTTATAATCTGAATCAACTTGGTAACTAATAACTAATTTATTTTGGCTATCTCCACAGATCATTTTAACCAGTTTATCTAAAACTATCAAAAGATTAGTTTTATAGCCAGAACTATCAAACTCTTTGAAGCCAGATCTAAAACTTAACACAATATAATTTTGATCTATTTTTATGGGTTGCTCATTAGAATTGGGAACCTGCATCAAAAATTGTGAATTTTCCTTGACATATTTTTTGGGCAACAGCCAGGCTAAGTCAGGGAATATTTTTACCTTATCTATTCCTATTTTTAGAGCATAATCTTTGGATAAAGTATCTCTAACACTATAAAAGTGCATAGGGATAGAACGCAATTTCTCAGATACTTGTAGAGGTTGTGACAAGGACTCAATTGAAGTACCAAATCGACAAATTTTTACTTTGAATATGGCTAATATATTATAGTATAAGGAAGCTAACAACATCTTAAGCTCTAACTTAAATCCTCGTCCATAGAAATGGCCAGGACGCAAAATTAAATAAACATTAGCCCGAGGCTTAAATAAATATTTTAAGCTATAAAACCAGATCAAAAGACTAAAACCGATTGGATATGAACTAGCTTTCTCATCATTTTTCATATCTAACTGCTTACAGAACCATTCAGGAACTTGCAAATCATTAATAATCAGCTTTCCGTACTGTCTTAATTCCGAAACGAGAATTTTAGTTAATACTAAATCTCCCTGATTTCCATGGGGAACTCTCGCTTGGCAGAAAATGATATTATCTCTGAGAGAATGTTGCATAGTCTAGATGTCCTTTATTTTTACAAAAACAGCTTGCAAGAAAATCGACTTCGACCTAGTAAATCTGCCAAAATTTGCTTGATTGACAAACGGATAGTCAGCAAGTTCATGAGAAGATAACTTAACTAGGTCTTGACCGTTGATGGATTGTAACATTATTTTAAATCAACGACAACATTAATATTCATCAAATCTTAACAATTGCTTCGGCATAATTTTTCATAAGCGCCATGTTAAATGTCTAAAAATAGCGAAACTGAGAAAACGGCATGAGTAGTTATTACGGCGAAGTGTAGCCAGACGCAGATATTTACCGGCAAGTAATCTCCCAATGCCTTTAATTCTTGCTTGTAAACGTTCCCACCAAAAAGCCAGCCAAGTACTGTTTTTTCCTTGGGCATAAATTGGCAAAAAAGCTAAGGAACCATAAAGTACATCGGCTCTATGGCTTTTGCTTAAATTATTGCGGTAATGTTCCAGATTGGGTAAACCACCATGTTCTCCGTAACAGCGAAAGGGAAGATAATTTTTAAGTTTTTGTTCTCTTAACAAATTATCAATCGTAGAATCCCAAGAAGAATAGGATTTAGGTCCTGGATTTTGCCTGATTTTTTCTTCTAATGTTATCAGAACTTTTGCCGCCTCTGGGGTAACGATATAGGCAACAGCAGAGGTAGAAAATCCAGTGGCAAAACCTTCGGGTGATACATAATAAACTTGAGGAGCGCAAGTATATAGCCAAGCAATACCCACATCTTTTTTACTAGGATTAAATGGTAAAGGAAGTTGACTGATGCCCACCACAGGAACAAAATCAGCTTCGATAATTAAAGTCGGTTTATTTTCCTGAATAATACGTTGCCATGCTTGACAATGATTAAGAAGACAAAGGTAGCTATTGGAATAACCCTTATATTCTTCTAGGTGTTTTTGTCTGAGAACTTCGCAATTAAATCCCTCTTCCCGAAAGCAGGATTCTAGTGCCTCTGTTGGCTCTTTATAGGCGATGATAAAAACTTGCTTAACGTAATCAATCAACGAATTAGATTGGGATGTTGCTTGGGTTACAGTAACCATCATTTTACTAAATACACTTGTTCTATTTATACTGCGTAAACCGAAATATTCCCACCTTAAGTTAATTAGTCAAGTCGGTTGACTACTAACTACTACCTAAAAAAGCTAGAGTGGGGTTATTTTGAGCAAGCTGTTGCTGTAGTCAAAGTTTACATCATTTTGAACTGTTGTCGGCCCCGCCCAGAGTATATATGATAGTGGAAAGCTGATCTAGTCTCTAGATCACTCCCAGTGAAAACTTCCACAAGACAAGGGTTAGGATTATTATTCGGCGGTCGTTCGGGAAAACAGGAGGCATCTATCAATTCTGCTGGATAAATTGTGCAAGCTTTTGATTATACCAAAAATCTTCACAAATATGCGCTTATACCCTTCTATACCGATAAAAATGGCTGTTGGCATTCAGAAGTCACCCCTAGACGAATTTTAACCTCTGGACAATCCCTAGCTATTGAGAGCAAGATAAAAGTCAATCTTTGACAATTTCCTCTAATTTACCTGGTTTAACCCTAATTTTGATGATTAAGATAAAAAAAATCCCGACCACGATTTTTTCATCGGTGGGGGATATAGACTAACAACCTTAACCGAGATAATCAGGACTAATTGCAATTATCGTCCTTATCACCCTTACAGTCACGGTTTTGTAAAATTAGCGGCGAAGAGGAACGGTCAAAATGGTTATCTTGACTATTAACCGCTAAAGTGTGAGGAAGAGAACCTAACAGCAAGGAGACCACAACAAACAAGGTTAACGAGATTTTCATGGTTTTACTCCCTTAGACACCATCAGGTAATTGACCTATTTTTACCATAGGGCCTTTCTTCTCGGATGTCAGTCCCATTGCCAAGAGGGAAAAAGGGGTTAACATGGAAAAAAAGGGAATATAAGTAGAATAAAGTAGAACCGGATGAAACCACAGGGATGGGACGAGTTTCTCAAACATCTAGCTAGAGAATACGGTGTTCAAGGCAAATTAAAGGAAATTTTTTTGGTTCGTTTTGCCTACGAAAATTGGCGCAAACCAGATGAGGGAATTTGGGAAATGGCCGAGGCTGCCAGCCATGAAACCTATAAAAAACAGATGACTAAAATCTATAGCTATTTCTCGGAAGATAAAGATAATGGCTGTCCCGAACTCGAATTAGGTAGTAAAGGGCCGGGTAAGTTCCAAATCCTCCGAGAATGGTTCAAAGATATCAAATATCCTCAATGGAAAAATCACCCCACCCCGATACTAGCAGAAAAATCAGTTATAGATACTTATATTAGCCGCCCTCCCGTCGAAAGCGACTGTTATCAAGAAATTAATCGTCCGGGGTCACTCATTCGCATTAAATCCCCCGAAAAGACTGGCAAAACTTCTCTCCTTAAACATCTGCTCGCTCAGGCAGATAGTTGGGGACATAGCACAGTTTATATTAATTGTCAAGTGGCAGAAAAGGCGATGTTTGCCAGTTTAGACCGATTTTGTCGCTGGTTTTCGGCAAATGTCAGCCGAGAATTGGGTTTAAAGCCTCAATTAGATGAATATTGGGATGAGGAACTATTTGGCAGTTTAATCAGTTGTCAAACCTATTTTCAGTCCTATCTTTTGGAACAGATTAACGGCCCTGTTTTTTTGGCCCTAGATAATTTAGACAGAATTTTCGAGTATCCCGACATCGCTAGGGATTTTTTGCCGCTTTTGCGCTGTTGGCACGAAGAAGCTAATAATTTAGAAATCTGGCAGAATTTGCGGTTAGCGATTGCTAATTCCACGGAAATCTATATTCAATTGGACGCTAATCAATCTCCCTTTAATGTCGGTCGCGCGATTAAATTACCCGGTTTTAGCCTCGAACAACTGGAAAACTTGGCTAGTAGCTACGGATTGCCTAAAAATGACGATAATCAGCGTTTTATCGGGGATTTAATCGCTCTAGTCGCTGGTCATCCCTATCTTAGCCGTTTGGCCCTGGAAGCGCGGGTGCGCGGGGAAAAAAATATTCTCCCTAATGCTGCTACCCAAGGGGGAATTTATGCGGCACACCTGCGTCATCACTGGGATAGTCTGCAAAAACAGCCGGAATTATTGACAGGGATGGGGGAAGTGGTTAATTCTTCCGATAAGGGAGCGCGATTAGAACCGATTACTGCCTATAAACTGGAAAGTATGGGTTTAATTCAGTTAAAAGGCGATCTAGCCCAGCCTAGCTGTCAATTATATCAGCTTTACTTCCGAGAGGAACAAACTGGCAGCGATCTCTAGTGGATAATTAGACACCGATAAGCATCCGGTGCGCTCAAAGATTGCTCAACTTGCCAAAGATTGTAGTTCGGAAGTGCCATAAACTCTAACGATTTTATCTTGGCAGGCCGTGGCGATATAATGACCATCGGGACTAAAACAAACGGAATAGATTTTCTGGGGATGGGGAATAGAAATAATGGCTTTTCCTGCTTTTAAATCCCATAATTTTAAGCTTTTATCATCACTACCACTGGCTAATAGTTGATTATTAGGACTAACACTAACTGAATTGATATGATCACTA
>NZ_JASJFF010001129.1:0-3687 GCF_030065435.1 Microcystis sp. M53603_WE2 | reverse complement strand
CCTTTAATCTGGAATAATAACGGTCAAGCGGTGAAAGTCTATCGCATCGCGGGAACTCCCTCCGGCAGCGGTAAATTTGACCTCAAGGATTGGTCTAGTGCTGCTGGCGGTCGCTGGGAATATTGGTACACTAAAGGGGGAATAGCCGGGTTTAAGCGGGTTCTGGTAGCCTGAAGGTCATTTTTGTCAAAAAAGTGAGTTCTATGGGTGTTAGGATTAATTTTGAGGCAATAAGGAGAATTTTTTGACCTATGACCCCTGAATTAATCACTTTCGGTCGGTATCTCGCGGGTGAATTTGAAAATCAACGGCAAGCGCAAGCAGAACCGGTGTGGTACGTTCACCTGCGTTTATGGTTGCGTCCGCTGCCTTTATTTCGGGAAGACAGCATCGCGCTTTTTGCCGAACAAGCCAGTATCATCAATTTAGACCAACCCTACCGACCGCGACTGTGGCGATTAACGCGCTCGGAATCGGGAGGGTTAGAGGTTAGGCATTATATGTTTAATGACCTGAAATCCGTGCAAGGTGCGGGCAAAAATCCCGATATTTTGCGAAAAATTAGCTTAGAAGACCTAACTTTCCTGCCTACTTGCACTTTAGCGGTTCAAGTCCATACTCTCGCTGATCATCAATACCAGTTTATCGCCCAACCGCAACCGGAACAGCGCTGTCAATTCACCTATGAGGGTACAACCTATCAGGTGGCTTTAGGTTTCGAGGTGACGAGTCATAGCCTAAAAACCTACGATAAAGGCCTAGATCCCGGCACTGGTAAGGGAATTTGGGGTGCTCTGCTCGGTCCCTATCAATACGAGAAAAAACAGGATTTTTCGGCAGAATTGGAGGTGTGAGGAAGATTGCATCACATTAGGTCAAAATGACGGCAGATAACACCGCAAACAGCCGCTAAAGCGGTAATTCCTAAAGCTGTACCGATGTCTTGTCCTTGATTGACAGCAAAGGAAGTGACGATTCCCGCACCTAAACCGGCTGTGATTGCCGCTCCGAGAAAATCTTTATCTGAGTTTTTATACATAGAGATAAGGCCAAATTTCGACAAAATCGTGTTTTTTACCTTATCATCCTCTTTTGAGCAACTAATCACCCGGGGGCGGAATTGCAATCAAGCTTTAGATTTAGCCACGTTTCTTAACATTAAGTTGGGTAAGATAGATAGGAGGTAAAATCGATGAAATTAGCTAAAATCTCTTTTTATGGCTTTTTAACTCTGATTATCTCCCTTTTGCTAATACTGAGTTTTGTTAATGCCAGCAAAGCACAATCGGATACGGCGGTAAGATCGGAGTTAATTAGTCTCCGCAATCGAGTCGAGCGCCTTGAAAGTCAGATTCGAGGAATATCCATCCGCGGGGAAAATGCCGCTCCCATTCCCCAACGGCGATCGGGAACAGGTATAGTAAATGGGGAAGTAGTCGGGGAAAGTGACCCACTGTTCCAGCGTTTAGCTACTTTAGTAATTGAAATAAAGGAAGATTTAAAAAAGCTAGAGCAACGGGTGCAAATCTTAGAAAAAGAAACCGTTAGCCAGAAATCGTAGTCAATTGATGCTATAACGATCGAAAGTTAAATTGATCTCAACTATGCAGTTAATTGATTATGTAATTATCCTGCTTTATCTGGCAGCAACCCTAATAATCGGGATTATAGCCGAGAAAAAAGCTTCTCAAGGTCTAGAATCCTACTTTTTAGGTAATCGCAATTTGCCTTGGTGGATGTTAGGGGTGTCGGGAATGGCAGCTAACACCGATTTAGCGGGAACTATGGTCATTTCTGCCCTAATTTACGCCGTCGGACCCAAAGGACTATTTATCGAAATCCGCGGCGGTGTCGTCCTAATTATGGCCTTTCTCATGGCTTTTATGGGCAAATGGAATCGCCGCGCCCAAGTTATGACCATGGCGGAATGGATGCAATTTCGCTTTGGAACTGGAAAACAGGGGAATTTTGCCCGAATTATTAGCGCCGTCGCCACTCTCTTATTCTCTATCGGTGCGATGAGTTATTTCTCCGTTGCGGGGGGGAAATTTTTAGGGCAGTTTCTGGGTATGGATGATCGTCTTGCTTCGGTGATATTGATTCTTCTAACCTTGATTTATACGGTGGCCAGTGGTTTTTATGGTGGGGTAATTACCGATTTATTTCAAGGTTTTCTGATTTTTGTGGCGGTAATTTATGTATCGACAGTGGCCTTTTTTACTGTTAATCTTCCCGATAGTTTCACGGTGGCAATTCCAGGGGCAGCGGAGCCAAAAACTTGGAATTTAAGCGAATGGGCGAGTATTTTTCCCTCCCTGACGTTGGATTTACCCGGAGATTATGCCATCTTTAATTTGTTTGGTGGGGTGATTTTCTTTTATTTAGTTAAAACCATCATCGAAGGTTGCAGCGGCAGCGGTGGATATATGTTACAACGATATCTAGCCGCCAAAAGCGATCGAGATGCCGGTTTATTATCTTTATTCTGGATTGTTCTGCTTTCTTTCCGTTGGCCGCTAGTCACAGCTTTTGCGGTTTTAGGTATTCACTACGGTTTAACTAAAGGCACGATTACAGATCCGGAAAGAATTCTGGCCACGGTTATTACTCAATATATTCCTGTGGGGATGAAAGGGTTATTAATTGCTTCTTTTTTAGCGGCAGCTATGTCCACTTTTAACGCAGTTATTAACGCTAGTGCTGCCTATTGGGTCAAAGATATCTATCAAGCTTTTTTGAAACCAAATGCGGGAGAACAGGAGTTAGTTTTTCAAGGTCGTCTGGCCTCGGTTTTTGTGGTAGTAATTGGCTTAGTTTTGAGTTTTAATATCCAAAATGTCAATGATATTTGGGGTTGGTTAACCACGGGATTAGGGGTGGGATTAGCAGTTCCTCTCCTATTACGTTGGTATTGGTGGCGCTTTAATGGTTATGGTTTTGCCGTGGGAACTTTAGCGGGAATGATTGCGGCTATTGCCTCACAAGCGATAATTTTACCTTTCTTTCGTCACAGTCAATATCAGGAACTTATTCTCTTTCTTGTGCCGAGTTTGTTCGCTTTAGCTGGCTGTATTATCGCTACTTTGTTAACTCCTCCCACCGATATTTTAGTTATGGAAAATTTCTATAATGTTACCCGACCTTTTGGCTTTTGGGGAGAAGTCCGTCACAGTGTTAAACCTAACCTACAGGCAAAAATTAAAGCGGAAAATCAACGGGATATCATTGCCGCTTTTCTCACCGTTCCTTGGCAATTAGTCCTCTTTATGATGGGGATTGTTTTAATCATCAAGCAGTGGCAAAGTTTGAAGATTTTGGCTTTGGTTTTTCTTTTGCTTTCCATCGGTCTCTATTTTACTTGGTATCGACATTTATCTAAGGAAATTACTGTCACTAAAGACCGAGATTTAGGTTAGGGAGTTCAGGAGACAGGAGACAGGAGGCAGCTATCAGTTTTTTTCCTGCTCCCCCTGAATGGTTACTCTGTTTCTAGTTGATAATCCTGTCAATTTATGGAAACCCTGAAAATTTAAATTTTTGAATCGGAGGCTCTTCGGGAATTGTTATGCAAATAATTAACTTAAAATAAAATTCGATGAGAGCAACTACGCTCAAAAGTAGCTGAAATCCATATAGGGAAGGACTTAAGGCATCAACAGGTTAATACCAAAAGATAGACAATCGAGT
>NZ_JASJFF010000566.1:0-2187 GCF_030065435.1 Microcystis sp. M53603_WE2 | reverse complement strand
GGAGGGATCGGGAGTAAAATTTAGGGATTTTTTCCCTGAAAATTAGGTAACTGACTACCTCAAAATCGGTAAAACCCTACACCCCACACCCCACACCCCACACCCTGCCCCCACCAACAAACTTTTTCAGCAAACCCTAGATAGCTGATGGCAAAAAAACAAAACTAATAGTTAGTAACTAAAAAAAGATGTATCTACTTGACAAAATCAAAAACGGAAGCCTGGTATTGATTGGTTACTTATTATCGCCCCTATGTTGGTGGAATGATCTAATTTTTAATCTGCCGATCGCCTACGGTTTCGGTCGTTTAATTGCTTGCTTACACGCCGATTTTTTTCTACCCGCAGCCGTGGTTGGTTATTGGTTATCTAATCTTGTGGGAATCCTACTGATGCAATTCGGGACGAAAGAATTAATCGGTGGAGAGAAAGAAGAACGCAATTGGTCAAAAGAATTAAGAAATGGATTACTTTCCTCGACTGCCTATACATTAGTTATTCTGGTCTTGCTCCATTTTCAGGTATTAGAAATGCCCCTGTTATCCTCGATCGCCACTTTTTCCCCGTGATTCCCAAAACTTACTTAAACAATAGCTTAATTTTCTTAGCCATCTTGTTAACATCCCTAACTTTTACGGATTTAGCGATCGCTATTGATCGGCATCCCCAAGGATTTGCGTGGGAAAAATCCCTGATGCTATCTATTCATCAAACCGCTAATTTAAACCTAAACTTTTTGGCGATAAAACTAACGGGATTAGGTACTTATTGGGGAGTGGCTCCGATACTAACAATTTCACTGCTGATTTTTGCCCTAAAAAAATACTGGTATGGGTTCGCTTATCTCCTTGTAAATATGGCGGGAGGTTGGGCAATTAGTTATAATCTTAAGATTCTTTTTCATCGAAATCGCCCGCAATTTTGGCCGTTATTTTATCCCTTACCCGATGATTTTGCCTTCCCTAGCGGTCATGCTTTATTTAGTTCCCTGTTAGTGGTTTCTTTACTGATTTTATCTTGGAGAACGCGCTGGTTTTTCGGGGTAGTTTTACTGGGGATTCCCTTGGTTTTGGTTATTGCTTGGACTCGTCTTTATTTAGGAGTTCACTTTCCTAGTGATATCCTTGCCTCTTGGCTTTTAGCGATCGCTTGGTCGCTCCTAGTGCATATCTGGTGGCAACAGTTATTAAAGACACCCAAGGCGATCAACACCCAAGAAGAAATTAATAATTAATCGGCCTACTTGCTGCAAAAAAAATATCACGTTATACCTAAATTTTTGGAGAAAGCTAATCAAAGCCCTATAGTGATTATCGTTTGATATTCGTCGCTGACACTGAATCATGAAACCAAAACTGCGTCAAGGGAAGGGTCTATCCCTGGGACGGTTTCAAAGCCGTCCCCTTGCTTTTTTCACTTTAGTTCTCCTCTGCATTTTAACCTTTACCTTAGCCCCGTCATCGCCCCTGATGGCCACGTCTAAATCTGAGACTAAGATAGACTTTGTATCGCCGGTTTGGGTAGCACAAAATCTCAACGATCCGAAGTTAAAAATTCTCGATGTGCGGATTAACCCTTTGGAATATATCACCGGTCATTTACCGAAAGCGGTGAATATAGCCGACAATAATTTTCGTGGTCCAAACGGATTTTTGCCGGTTCAATATTGGCAAGAGGATAAAATTGGCAGTCTCTTTGCCGCCGCGGGAATCACTAATGGCGATCGAGTGCTGGTATATTCCGATGGTCGCGATGTCTTGGGGGCAACCATGGTCGCCTATTTACTAGAGCGATCGGGTTTCCGAGATGTGGCGGTCTTAGATGGCGGGTTTAAGGGTTATAAGGGTTCTGAACAGAAGGTAACGAAAGAATTCCCTAAATATCAACCCGGGAGCTTTACTGTCCGTGATAATCCCTCGATTCGGGTAAATTTAGCAGAAGTAGAGAAATTGATCGGCAAACCCGATGTGGTTTTTATCGATCCTAGACCGGAAGAACTTTTTCAGGGGAAACAGGATATCTGGCTGAGAAATGGTCATCGAAAATTTTGGGTCTGAAACCCCGTCGTTCTACGACGGCTTTACTGTTAAATATTAGCGCATTTACACGATATATGCTAGAATGTGAGATATGGAGAAAGCCTATTCGTTTCGATTTTACCCAACACCAGAACAAGAGTCGCTATTG
>NZ_JASJFF010000293.1:0-5404 GCF_030065435.1 Microcystis sp. M53603_WE2 | reverse complement strand
TCCACCCACCCACTTAGTTCCCAGTCACCAAAAAAATAGGGCCGGGCTGACGGCGATCGCATAAAGATTGGGGCTGATCACAAACTCAGGTTATAATCAAGGAAGGGATAGAATATTATATTTTATCTCGTCACGGTTTTTGCTTTCGAGAAGGTGGCAACACCGCCCCACTTTCTCACCATCTCCTTCCAGATGGGCTAGTTAGCGGTTTGACTTCTATGAACACCAATTATCTTGAAGAATACCAAAAATACCTAGCCGAATGGCAGAAAATGCTTCTGTCCGCTTGGGGTAATGGTGTTCCCACGACTACACCAGTGTTTGAGTTTCCAGAAACTTTGGTTAAATCCCTTGAATATCAACAAGAATGGGTGAAATCCTACCTAACCGCCCAAGAAACCGCCACCAAAGTTGCCCTCGATAGTCAGAAACAATTCTGGGATAGTTATTTCGGTTTTGCTCGTCAGTCCATGGCTGTAATCAATAAACCAGCCTAATTAGATATAAATTGGCTAGATAGGGTTTGCTGAATAAATCTAAAAACCTTGTCCAACAAGGTTTTTAGACTTTTTTTCCCTCAAAAAGTGCCGACCTTTGGAGTGATTGGGGGGAAAATTCCTGGACTTTTTCCCTGAAAATTAGGTAATTGACCACCTGAAAATCGGTAAAACCCCACACCCCACACCCCACACCCTACCCCCAGGAAAAACTTTTTGCCGCAAACCCTATTTAGGGTTTTTTTTGGGGGGGTAATCCCGACTAATCCAGCAGAATCAGGTCTCGATACCAGGCTACTTTCTGTTTTATGGCCGCAACCTTGGCAGTATGTTAATTTTATTTGCCCTTGAGGGCTTTTTGAAAATTCTTGCGGTAGGCGGGATTAACAGCCAAAAGAAGCGGCCAGAACAGCGTTAGAGCTAAACGATTGGGTAAACTGGGACTAAAATTAGTGCTTCTGTACCCATTCCAGAATTTCCAACCACCGGCACCATAAACAATTATTAAGATAAAAATAACCAGTCTCATGCCATCTCATCCTTGAATTTAGAGAATTCACATCTCCTATTTTAAGCTTGGGTTTTGCCGACTTGGGAAAAGAAAATATTGTTCTGAATCGGGGGGACGGTGTTAGAATGCCGGTTAGGAACTGGCTCGATCGAGGTCGGGAAACTAAAGCCATAATTTGGAAAAACTATTTAAAAACGGCGAAAAGATAGCCTTGGGAGGAAATTATGCGAGCGGTATTAATGGCAGGTGGTTCAGGGACAAGATTACGTCCGCTTACTTGTGATCTTCCCAAACCGATGGTCCCGATTCTCAACCGTCCCATCGCCGAACATATTATTAATTTACTACGAAAGCATGACATTACCGAAATTATCACCACCCTGCACTATCTCCCCGATGTCATGCGCGACTACTTTCAAGACGGCAGCGACTTTGGGGTAAAAATCACCTACGCTGTGGAGGAGGATCAACCCCTAGGCACCGCAGGATGTGTGAAAAATATTGCCGAATGGTTAGATGATACCTTTCTGGTGATTAGTGGCGATAGTATCACCGATTTTGACCTGCAAAAAGCGATCGCATTCCATAAAGGTAAAAACTCGAAAGCAACCCTCGTCCTGACGCGGGTTGCCAATCCGATCGAATTTGGGGTAGTGATTACCGACAAAGAAGGCAGAATTCGCCGTTTTATCGAAAAACCATCCACCAGCGAGATTTTTTCCGATACTGTCAACACCGGAACCTATATTCTCGAACCAGAAGTCCTCGATTATCTCCCCTACAAAGAAGAAGCCGACTTTTCTAAAGATTTGTTTCCGCTGCTGCTGCAAAGGGGCGAACCTATGTATGGTTATGTGGCCGATGGTTATTGGTGCGATGTCGGTCATCTGGAGGCCTACCGAGAAGCGCAATACGACGCTTTATCCGGCAAAGTTAACCTAGAATTTCCCTATCGAGAAAAATCCCCCGGGGTGTGGGTCGGTACTAATACCTATATCGATCCTAGCGCCCACATTGAGGCCCCGGCCATGATCGGCAATCATTGCCGCGTTGGTGCAAATGTTCTGATCGAGAGGGGTTCGGTTATCGGCGATAATGTCACCATCGGTGCTGGTTCCGATCTGAAACGTCCCATCCTCTGGAATGGTGTGGTGATCGGGGATGAGGTCAATTTAGCCGCTTGTACGATCGCTAGGGGAACCAGAATCGATCGACGGGCCCAGGTACACGAAGGTGCGGTGATCGGACAATTATCGATCGTCGGGGAAGAAGCGCAGATCAATTCCGGGGTCAGAGTCTGGCCGAGTAAACAGATCGAATCGGGAGCCATCCTCAATATTAACCTGATTTGGGGAAATACTGCCCATAAAAACCTCTTTGGTCAACGAGGAGTATCGGGACTCGCTAACATCGATATCACGCCCGAATTCGCCGTTAAACTGGGGGCAGCCTACGGTTCCATCCTGAAACCGGGGTCAACGGTAATCGTCTCCCGGGATCAACGCAGTGTCTCGCGCATGGTCAGTCGATCGCTGATTGCCGGTTTAATGTCCGTGGGGGTGAATATCCAAAACCTACAAGCGAATGCTTTACCGATTTCGCGGACTTTAGTGGCTAAATTAAACGTAGTCGGTGGCATTCACGTTCGTATCCACCCGGATCGCCCGGATTTTCTCTTAATCGAGTTTTTAGACGAAAAAGGAATTAATGTTTCCAAAGCCAAGGAAAAGAAAATCGAAGGGGCCTATTTCAAAGAAGATCTGCGACGGGTGGGAATGCAGGAAATCGGCAGTATGTCCTATCCGGCTGATATTCTCGATAATTACCGCAAAACCTTTGAAACTCAGCTAAATGTAGAGGCTATTCGCAATAGTAGCTCCAAAATCGTCATTGATTACGCCTACGGAGTCTCAGGGGCAATTTTACCAGAATTACTGGCCAAATTTGGCTGTGATGCCGTGGTTCTCAATGCCAGTTTACGTCAGAATGCCCTTTCCATGCAGGAAAGAGAGTTACTAATCCATCAATTGGGCCATGTGGTGGAGGCCCTGAAAGCGAACTTAGGGGTACAGGTTTCGGCCAACGGGGAACAATTAGTCCTCGTCGATGAGAGTGGTTTATCGATTCGCGGGGAACAATTAACTGCTCTAATGGTGAATACAATTCTGACCGCCCATCCTCGCGGTACAGTGGTAGTGCCGGTTCATGCTTCTAGTGCCGTGGAACAGATCGCGCGTCGTCACGATGGCCGGGTGGTGCGGACAAAAGCCAGTCCTAGCGCTTTAATGGAAGGATGTCAAACCAATCCTAATGTGGTTTTAGGAGGATGTGGGCAAACTGGCTTTATTTTTCCGCAATTACATCCCGGTTTCGATGCCATGTTCAGCGTGGCGAAACTTTTGGAGATGTTAACCATTCAGGAACGTTCTCTAGCTCAGGTGCGGGCCGAGTTACCGCGCATTTATAATAAGAATACGGCGGTGCGCTGTCCTTGGAAAGTCAAGGGATCTCTGATGCGCTATCTGGTGGAGACTCACGCGGATCTTAATCTAGAGTTGGTCGATGGAGTCAAGGTGATTAATCCCCTTAATGATGACTGGGTATTGATTTTACCCGATGCTGGAGAACCTTTAGTGCATATCTATGCTAACAGTGAGCAGCGGGAATGGGTCGATCGGACAATTAAAGAATATCGTCATCGTGTCCAGTATTTCGTCGAACATTACCAGGGCGAAATAGTGATGATTTAAGAGTTTTCTGCCCTATTAGCCCCGAAACTTGACTATGATGACTTTTTTGACCTAAAAAGTGTCCTAGCCCTGTAGATGCTCATTTTTCCCGCAAAAGCAAGGCGATTCGATCAGCCGCTGCCTCACCAGTGCGGATCGCTCCCTCGAAAAATCCCGGCCAGCGATCGGCCATTTCTGTGCCGGCCCAGTGAATCGGTCCGACGGGAGTAAAAAGAGCCTCGCCGAAACTTGTCCAGACTCCGGGGGGCATAAAAGCGGAATATGCGCCACCAGTCCAGGGATCCCCAGGCCAATCCACCTCATCGTAACTGATCGGGAAAAGGGCCTCTTGACCGAAATAAATAGCTAAATCCGAGAGGACGGCGGCACGGCGCGCCGGACTACTCATGGAGCGCCAACGACTATAGCGATCGCCAACCACAAAGGTGGCGATTACCCCGACGCCGGTTTCGGGATCGGAACTATCGGCACAGAGTTCCAACCATTGACAATTCCCTTGAGCAAGTCCCGCTAGTCCCTGTTTTCGCCAGAAAGGTCGCTCATAGGAAATCAGGACTTTAGCGCAGCATCCCATCGGTACTCGTTGGGTTAGTTGTTCTCGCTGGGGTGGCAGCGGGGGATGATAAATAATGCGGCCGGCAAGATGGGGCGGCATGGCAATGATGGCAAATTTGGCGGTAAAAGTATTCTGGCTGGTTTCTACGGTCACGCCGGCCGAGTCATAATTAAGGCGAAAAACCGGTTCCCCCAGTCGAATTCGCTCTCCTAACTCCGCCGCGATCTTGTCGGGAATTTGTCCCGCTCCGCCATGGATCAGTTCGGCTTCTGGATGTTCGGCCTGAGGGGCGCAATTTTGTCCCCAAAGAACGTGCAGTAGTGAGACTTGGTTGGGTTCGGCCGGCCCGAGAAAACCCACTGCACGCGCCATATAAGCAAAATACCATTGACCAAAATCTGTGCTGGTGTTTTCTTCAATCCACTGAGCAAAAGTTTTACTGTCTAGTTTTTTGGTGTGATCGTTGCTTTGGGGATAACCTGAAGGTAGGGTTTTGGTTAGTTCTTGAAAACGCGCCCATGCTGACATCGCATCTTGCCATTCTGCTGCGCCGATATCGGGTACTTCTCCCTCGTGGAAACCTTGAAAAAAACCATTGAATTCATAGCGTTTGTTGTTAAAGACTAGGACGGTTTTTCCCTGATTGGGAGAGGGAAAACGACGTATTTTATACTCGTCGAGGAGGGCTAAAAAACGCTCTTGGGTTGGGCCCACCCACTGACCACCTCGATCGATCCACTGTCCAGAGGGGAGATATTGACCAGACATTCTGCCACCGTAACGATTTCGCGCTTCGATTACCAGAACTTGATGACCTTGCCTCTGGAGATTCCGCGCAGCGACTAATCCTGCTAATCCTGCCCCAACAACGATACAATCATAGCTAGTCCACTGGAGATTTGTCATGATTTTAGCTCCACAGAATATTTTATAATTAACAATTATTATTCTCCCCGATTTTTCCCTCAGTTTCTCTATCCATTGGCTCTTTTGATTAAATTATCTGCTGCCATCAATGTTTGATCTTCTTAGCGATCGCTTAAGCCAACACCTAGAACAAATTGTCCGAGAAAGAAACCCTTTTTTCTCT